>JAQVPE010000030.1 GCA_028702245.1 Candidatus Izemoplasmatales bacterium | reverse complement strand
CACCCCATTGTTTTGTCGTGTAACCTTTGATAAGCGTCTCGTATATGTCCTTCCCAACCAGATTGATAGCTTGTTCTTCAAGATTTAAAGGATTGTCTACTCCATATTACTTTTTCTGTTTTTCGATGATTGCTTTGGCTTCATCGGGAGTGGATATATTCCACATTTTAGCGAATGTATTCATGTTGAAGGGAAGATTGAATATTTGTCCTTTATAATACGCCAGCGGTGAGTTGATGAAATTAGAAAACTCAGAAAAGCGATTTGCATAGTCCCATATTTCTTGATCGTTTGTGTGAAAAATATGCGGGCCATACATATGAACATCAATATCATTAATTCTTTTTGTATAGGCATTTCCCGCAATATGGTCTCGTTTATCGATAATCATACAACGTTTACCGAAGCGATGCATGCATTCTGCGAAAGTCGATCCAAACAAACCGCAACCGACAATCAAATAATCATACTTTTTGATTATAATCACCTACTTAACACTTTCGATTATGATTACGAATGATTAACAATTATTGTATCACATCTTGACGATTATAAGACAAGCATCATGTATGTGAACGCAATTTCCTCTAAGATTTCCTTTTGGACAACGCGAAATATACTTAATGGATAAGCGCGTTAATTGATTATTGTTTTCATAGGGCACAATTTCAACCAAAAAATGATACAATACATCATAAGGAGTGATTCCATGTACCCATATTTATTGCCTGATGTCTTTGGCTTATCGATTCCTCTATACGATTTAATGATCGGAATCGGTGTCATCTCGATGCTTGTCTTTATTGCTCAAAGGCTTGAGAAACGTAATGGTCTTACGAGAAAACAATCTAACAAAATATTGCTACTTCTCGTTTGTTCGCTCGTATTTGCTTTATTTTCTTCTTTCGTCTTTGATGGAATCTTTCATTCTATCAAAGAGGGCAAGTTGTCTTTTGGCACAATCTCCTTTCTTGGCGGTCTTATCGGTGGAGTTGGTTGTTTGCTAGTCCTTTTGAAATACGTCTATAAAGCCGAAAAATCAATGATCAAACAAATCATGGACGCGGTGATTGTTGGCGTTGTTCTAGCTCATGGATTTGGTAGGATCGGTTGTTTTTTGGCCGGTTGTTGTTATGGAATTCCGACCGATTCATTTCTTGGAGTTGTATTTCCCTACGGTCATGCCCACGAGGCCTTTCCCGATACCGCTATCTTTCCAACCCAGTTGTTCGAAGCAGCATTCTTGTTCATTCTATTCATTGTTCTGACAAAAATAAAGCGCATTCGCGGTTTAGAACTTGAACTGTATTTGATTTGTTATAGTGTCTGGCGGATTATGATCGAGTTCATTCGCGGCGATGACCGCGGGGTAATCTTGGGCTTTATCGTAACTGAGTATAATGTATTCCCAACGCCCTCCCAGTATCTGAGTTTATTGATGCTCATCGGCGGAATATATTTGTTGATAAGACGTAAAAAACAGAGCAAGAATGAAACTGCGCAAAATACTGATTAGAGATAGTGTCTAGTTATGGAGGTGAAATATGAGAATTAGAGTCGCCATCGTCGAAGATGATATTGAAAGCATGGAAATACTAGAGAAATATTTGAGACGATATGAAAAGGAAAATAATGTCTTAATCGACATTTTTAAATATAAAGACGGTGATGAAATCGCTACTTATTACGAATCTAAGTACGACATCATCCTTTTAGATATTGAAATGAAACGCCTTG
Source organism: Candidatus Izemoplasmatales bacterium (assembly GCA_028702245.1). Taxonomy (GTDB): domain Bacteria; phylum Bacillota_I; class Bacilli_A; order Izemoplasmatales; family Hujiaoplasmataceae; genus JAAYZB01. The sequence continues at coordinate 5,896 of JAQVPE010000030.1, read as the reverse complement.
ACGGAATGTCAACTGCCAAAATAATCCGCGAGTTTGACAAAGAAGTCATTATTATCTTCATAACCAATATGCCCCAATATGCTATCAAAGGTTATGAAGTAAAAGCTTTGAGCTTTTTACTCAAACCCGTTCCTTATTTCGCATTTTCACAAGAGATCAGCGATTCCATCTCCAAGATTGAGAGTCACAAAGAAAGATCATTGTTGCTGACAACAAAAGATGGCGTTGTCAAAGTCAATGTTCTAGATATCTATTATGTCGAAACGATGAAGCATTATTTAATCGTTCATGAAAAAAATGGAGACCATACCATCAAACTGCCTCTCAAGAAAATTGAGGAAGAGCTAAAACAAGGCAGTTTTTTCCGCTGTAACAACTGCTTTCTTGTGAATCTTGATGAAGTTAAAAGTGTCAAAGACGATTATGTGGTTGTCAGCGATACTGAGTTAAAGATAAGCCGGCCAAGAAAAAAAGATTTCCTTGAGGCTTTGGCAAAACACTTCGGAGGGAATATATGAACGAGCCCCTATTAAATATTCCAAGATTATATACCGGAATCGCCGAGTGGCTATTCTGCTTGGTTTTCATTGTATATGCCAAGAAAAGGCTTAAAGGCGTTTACCTGTATTTGGCAATCGCTGCTTTTGCGGGGGCCATGATTGGCTTTCAGATTCTTGCCGGAACCCTTCCTATAAGTCTGTGGATACCCGGAATGATATTTGCTTTCTTGTTGATGTTCGCCTTTATCTATGCCACAACCGAACAAAATCTCATCAGCTCTGGATACATAACTGTCCTTGCTTTCGTCGTCGCTGAGTTTACTGCTTCTTTTCATTGGCAACTTTATTACTATGCTGTTCAGATATACAGCGTCGACTTCCCTTTCTTCAGCGATATCTCACTGGCAGTAATCTATGGGTTAGTGTTCGTGGCTATTCTCATGATTGAGTCCCGCTACATAAAAAAAGGGATGATTATCGATGTTAGTAGTAATGACCTGTTGTCTTTCGTTGGGATTGGTGCCATCATCTTCGCTGTCAGCAATATCAGTTTTGTCAGTGCCAACACGCCTTTATCAGGTAGATATCCAGCGGAAATCTTTTATATTCGCACCCTCGTCGATTTTGCTGGAATAATCATCTTGTACTCGCAAAGAGAGCATCGACTAGCCATAAAATCAAAACTCGAACTCGATGCAATGGAGAATCTTCTACACAAACAATACGAACAGTACAATATTTCTCAGGAAAGCATTGATATCATCAATCACAAGTATCATGATCTCAAGAATCAAATCATTGCCATTCGTGCCGAAAAGGATACCGAAACACGTGAGAAATACCTTGAAGATTTAGAAAACAGCATCAAACACTATGAAGCCCAATATAAGACCGGCAACGAAGTCCTCGATACGATTCTGACTTCCAAACTGATCACTTGTCTTGATAACAATATCAATGTCACCTGTATCGCCGATGGCAAACTGCTTGATTTCATACCGACGATGGATTTATGTTCCATTTTTGGAAACGCTCTTGATAACGCAATTGAAAGTGTTTTGAAAATTGATGACTTAGAGAAAAGATTGATCAAGATTGCCATCTATTCCAAGAGTAAATTGTTGTTAATACGCATCGAAAATTTCTACCTGAATCCTTTACAAATCTACTACGGCAATTTCTTGACGACCAAAAAAGATACTCGTTATCACGGCTACGGACTCAAGAGTATTAGAAACATCGTTGAAAAGTATGGTGGAAGCGTCTCAATCAAAACCGACAACAACTGGTTCCGCTTAGTCATTCTAATACCCATCCCGGTTGTATCGGCATGACAATATATGTCCAGATATCAACAGAATGCGCTCTGCCAAGGAGCGCATTCTTATTTATATGATAAAATATATTTAGTGAATGATAGCGCTTTTTTCGATTGTCTCAAACGCTGTCAGTGTCAAATAAAACATGGATTGGAAGGTCATTTTCATGAAAAATCAAGCAATTATCCAAAAAATGACATTGGAAGAAAAAGCCTCCTTTATGTCGGGAAAAGACTTCTGGACCACCATGGATATGGAAAATTTGGGAATCCCCAACATTTTCCTCTCCGATGGCCCCCACGGGCTGAGAAAACAAGCCGCTGCGGCTGATCAATTAGGTCTTAACGCCAGTATTCCGGCAACTTGTTTTCCCACATCAGCGACCGTCGCCAACAGTTGGAACGAGCATCTAGGAGAAGAACTTGGGACTTCTTTGGGAAAAGAAGCGGTGAGCCAAAAGGTCAATGTCGTTCTTGGGCCTGGCACGAGCAGCAAACGAAATCCTCTTTGCGGTCGCAACTTCGAGTATTTCAGCGAAGACCCACTACTAGCCGGGAAAATGGCTGCCGCCTATATCAGGGGTATCCAAGCATCTGGGATATCTGGATGTCTGAAACATTTCGCGGCCAACAACCAAGAGTATCGACGGATGGCCGTCGACTCGGTGATTGACGAAAGAACATTGAGAGAAATATATCTCAAACCATTTGAAATCGGCATCAAAGAAGGCAAACCGAAAGTTATCATGTCTTCTTATAACAAACTTAACGGCGATTACACCAACGAAAACAAACATCTATTAAGAGATATTTTACGAGGAGAATGGAAATACCCAGGTGTCGTTGTCACTGACTGGGGCGGCTCCAACTCTAGGGTCAAAGGTTTGCTTGCTGGAAACGAACTCGAGATGCCAACCACCGGTGGCGAAACAAACGATGAAATCGTCGAAGCCATCAAAAACGGCACCATCCCCGAATCATTGCTCGATGAAAATCTCGATAGATTGCTGACGTTGATTTTTGACACAAGCAAAGCTTTATCTGAGGCGAAAGTCCAAATCGACAATGAGGCCCATCATCAACTAGCACAGAAAGTTGCGGAAGAATCAATTATTCTTCTTAAAAATGATAACAACGCTCTCCCTTTGAAGAGCAAAGAAAAAGTAGCCATCATTGGCGAATTCGCTAAAAAACCACGTTATCAGGGCGCTGGTTCTTCCATCGTCAATCCAACCAAATTGGATAACGCGATTGATGTTATCGGCGAATACGACCTTGATTTTATTGGTTACGAACGCGGCTTCATCCGTTACGGCAGAAAAAGCAGCGGCTTGATCCGCAAGGCTGTCAATCTAGCCATGAAAGCCGATACCGTTCTATTGTATTTGGGGCTCGATGAGTTTAGCGAAGTCGAAGGCATTGACAGACCCAACATGAAAATGCCGATCAATCAAATGCAGCTGTTCGATAAAATAGCCGCACTCGGCAAAAAACTAGTCGTTGTTCTTGCTTGCGGCAGTGCAGTCGAAATGGATTTCGCTGATCACGCAGATGCGATTCTACACACCTATCTTTCCGGACAAGCTGGCGCAAAAGCCGCATTGAACATCCTTGTTGGGAAAGTCAATCCATCGGGAAAATTGTCAGAAACGATTCCGCTTAAGTATGAAGACACTCCTACCGCTTTCAATTACCCCGGAAAACAAATGACTGCTGAATACCGCGAGGGTCTTTACGTTGGCTATCGCTATCATGATACTGCCGGGGTCAAACCAAGATTCCCCTTTGGCTACGGTTTGTCATATACGACATTTGCCTATTCCGATCTGGCTGTTACCCAAGAAGAGGTCAGTCTCAAGGTAAAGAATACGGGTAGTGTTGCTGGCAAAGAAGTCGTCCAACTCTATATTAGAGCCAAAGATTCAAAAGTATATCGTCCCCAGAAAGAGTTAAAGGGATTCGCCAAAGTTGAACTTAAAGCCGGCGAAACCAAGAAAGTCACAATCAAATTGGGTAATTCCGCCTTTGAATTTTTCAATCCCGCCTCAAATAAGTGGGAAATCGAAGACCTGGATTACGATATCATCATCGGTTCTTCTTCCTTGGATGTCAAATTATACGAGACAATCCATGTAGACGGTTCAAAGGTAAAACCTTTAGTTTCGTTTGATCAAATACCCTTATACTCGAGCGGCAAAATTCAATTTGTCTCATCGGGCGAGTTTGAAAAGATCCTCGGTCGTCCCGTACCCAAAGCAACCTATGATTTTTACAAGAAAAAACGAATCAAAGTCGAATATAATACGACAGTTGAGCAACTTCGTTATTCGAAACGCTGGGTCGGCAGAGCTTTCTCCGGGGGCATTAGATTCGCAATCAAACTTCTCCGCTTCCTCGGGATGAGGTCTCTGTCAAACACTCTAACGATGGGTGTCTTGCATCTGCCCATGCGCGGGCTTGCCCATATGTCAGGCGGGATGATCTCCATGGGACAACTCGACGGTCTGATCATGATGTTCAACGGACACTTCTTCAAAGGATTAGGTAAGTTTTTCAAAGAAGGCAGACTCCGTTCAAAAAATAAAAAGATGAAGAAACTAGAGGTGACTAACTAATGAGTGAGAAAAAAGAAATTGCTATCGCTGAGAATCAAGAGAATTACGAAGAAAAGCCAAACAAGGCTAAGGGATTCTTTTGCAAGTTAGGACAATCCGCGTTTATCCAGTGGTGGGTAAATCTTTGGAGAAAATTCAAAAAAAGGTTTCCTAACGTTGCCCAGTTTTTTGTGTTTTTCATGCTTAGCAACGGTGTAACCGTGCTTCAGATGATTTTGATGCCGGTTCTAAAAGCGATTTTTGCGACAACAAACCTAATCAATGTCAATTTCCAAATCTGGCAACTCGGACAAAATATCGACCAAACGCCATACTTCATTTTCGATTTCGAAGCTGGATCGATTGCAAGCGGTGGCGGTGGCGGACTCGCCTTCTTCCTCGCAGTCCAAATAACTTTGCTGATTGCTCAGGTTATCAATTTCTTCGCTCAGAGGAATATCACATTCAAGTCTGATGGCAACCCTTGGAAAGCTGCATTCTGGTATGCCGTAGCCTACGTTGCAATCACCATCTTCGCTTCGGCCGCTAGAGGACTTTACACCGTACCCATCTACAATCTTTTGATGAATACTTGGGGTTGGGGTGGAACTGGCGAAACCATTGCCGACTTTATCACAATGATCATTTATTCGGCGATTTCCTTCTGGGTCTTCTTCCCCATTTTCAAGTTGATTTTCCCACAAAGCAAAGCCAAAAAAGAAGAACTCAAAGAGAAGGATATTTAAATAATGTCACCAACCCGGAAATTACTGACATTTGCGGTTCCTGCATTCAATTCCGAAGCTTACTTAGCACACTGTCTTGACACATTGGTACCTGGTGGCGACGAAGTTGAAGTCATTGTGATCAATGATGGATCGACTGACAATACCGAAATGATTGCTCGAGAGTACGAAAGTAAGTATCCCGGCATCATCAAAGTGATTTCTCAAATCAACGGAGGACACGGTTCCGGTATCAATGTCGGACTTCAAAACGCAAGTGGACTTTATTTCAAAGTCGTTGATTCAGACGACTGGCTCAATCAGGAATCGTTGTCAATCTTGCTAAACACAATCCGCAGTCATTATGATGAACAAAAACTTGCGGACCTTTACATCACGAATTTCGTCTATGATAAATTCAGCGAGGGCAAATTCTTTGTCCGTCAGTTCTCCCGCCATTTCAAGAACAACCATTTTACCAAATGGTCCCAAGTTGGCAGGTTCTACGGCGCCCAAGTACTATTGATGCACTCATTGACATACAACACAAAGAAACTTAAAGAAAGCGGAATCCAGCTCCCTCATCATACTTTTTATGTCGATAACATCTATGCCTATCAGCCGCTTCCAAAGATGCAAAGCATTTATTATATCGACACCAATCTCTATCACTATTTCATCGGTAGAGAAGATCAATCAGTCAATATTCGCGTCTTCACAAATCGTTATGACCAGCAGATCCGTGTCATGAAGGAAATG
>JAQVPE010000029.1 GCA_028702245.1 Candidatus Izemoplasmatales bacterium | reverse complement strand
ATATCCAAGTCTGCTCTTAATCATCGATTCCGGGCGATGAAGGATTTAGCGGGGAAATTACTGATAGAGGAAGAAAACCATGATTAAAGGCATTGGAACCGACATTGTCAAAGTTGAGCGGATTGAAGAAAAGCATGTCGACCGGATATTGAGCGTTGAAGAGAGAAAACTGTATTTTGCGTTTGCCTCAACCTCGAGAAGACAGGAATTCCTGGCGGCGCGATTCGCCGCCAAAGAAGCGTTGACCAAAGCGTTCACCACAACAGGACTTTTTTTTGCTTTTACGGAAATGACCATCCTCAATGATGAAAACGGTCGTCCGTTTCTGGCAAAACCCTCCTTAGAACAACTATCCGTCTGGCTTTCGCTTAGTCACGAACGCGAATATGCGATTGCCTTTTGCATCATTGAAGAACGCAAAAAGGGCAATTAGAAATATAACTTGCATATTCCATTGACATTTAGTAAAATTATTAATGCTGAGGTGAAAATATGGCCACTTACAAAAAAGGATTCAAAAAACAAACATCGGAACAAATGCTTCTTCAAGTCATTGTCGGAGTCATCATTGCAGTCATCGTTTTTGTGTTGATAGCTTTTGTCTATGACATTGCGACGAGGGTTCCCGAATATTCCGATTATACAAAAGTCGAAAAATACGAGGATGTTTTCACTCAAGAAGACGAAAGTGAAAATCCCATCGAGAAATACATGGTTTATTTTTATTTCGATGAATGCGAAGGCTGCAGCGACATTTCTAAAGATGTCCTCAAACTGGCAAATCGCATTACTAAGAACGGTGGCGTTTTCATGGTCGCCAACACTACTGACATGACTGACAAAGATACGAATCTCGATGATTTTCTGGATGCGATCGAAGTAACGACCGGCTTGCAGGCTCCGCTCCTGGTAACCGTAGTCGACGGTGAACCCGCTGGTGTATATGTCGGCACCGACGCAGTTGTCGATGCATTGACTTCAGTCAAAGAAGGAACGTACGAACCGTTTAACTAATATTTCTCCTACTAAAACCCGAAAGGGTTTTTTTATTCCTTTTTTTCGTTGAATATGATAAAATCAGGTATAAGATAGTCAGTTTAGCCGGGGTAAACATGGAATATTTGAATGAAACTCTGATCAAAGAAGTAGCAATTAACCAGAAAATCAGCATCGCTCAGGTCAAGGCGGTGCTCGATTTGCTTCAAGAAGGCCAGACAGTACCCTTTATCGCCCGTTACCGCAAAGAGGTGACGGGATCTTTGGACGAGGAACAAATCCGCGCGATTGAAAAGGAATACGAGTATGCGGTCAACTTCGAGAAACGCAAAGAAGACATCACGAGACTGATTGATGAAAAAGGAATGTTGACCGAAGAAGTCAAACTGGCGATTCAGGCAGCAGAAAAGTTGGTCGATCTCGAAGATATTTATCGGCCATATCGGGAAAAGAAGAAAACAAAAGCCACAGAGGCGATCAGAAAAGGTCTGGAGCCTCTTGCTAAGCTCATTTTGACTTATCCTTCCGAGTTTGACATTGATCAAGTGACGGCTCCGTTTTTGAACGAAGAAGTCACAACTCCCATAGAAGCTATCGATGGTGCTAAGCACATCATAGCGGAAATGGTGTCCGACAATGCCGATTACAGAAAATGGATCAGAAATTACACATATAAAAACGGCAATCTTGTCACTTCACTAAAAAAAGGCGCGGAAGACCCTTACAAAACATATCAAAACTATTATGAGTACGAAGAACTATTGAGGAACATCAAATTATATCGAATTTTGGCGATCAACCGCGCCGAAAGAGAGAAGATCATCACCGCTAAGATCGATATTGCGACCGAACCGATCCTTGAATACTTGAATTCCCATTTCATCGGAAAACAAACATCATTGGTTATCGATATTGTCAGAGAAGCGATTGAGGATGCTTATAAAAGATTGATCAGTCCTTCCATCGAGCGGGAAATCCGGAATGATTTCACCGATAAGGCTGAAGATCAGGCGATCCACATCTTTTCTGAAAATCTAAGGTCTTTGTTATTGCAGCCGCCGCTTAAAGGCAAGATGGTTCTTGGCGTCGATCCGGCGTTTCGCACCGGATGCAAACTCGCCGTCGTCGATTCCTTTGGCAAGTTTATCGATAAAGGCGTCGTTTATCCCCACGAATCAAGACCGGGAGAAAAGATCGAACCACAGAAATATGATGCTGCCAAAAAGAAATTTCGCTATTATATTGATAAATATCAAATTGAAATCATTGCCATCGGCAACGGAACTGCATCAAGAGAAACCGAGGCGTTTGTGGTCGAAGTCATCAAAGAACTTGACCATGAGGTCAAGTACGTGATCGTCAGCGAAGCCGGGGCTTCGGTATATTCCGCATCTGATCTCGCTCGCGTCGAGTTTCCCGATTTCCAAGTCGAGGAGCGTTCCGCCGTCAGCATCGCCAGGAGGATGCAGGATCCTTTGAGCGAACTTGTCAAAATCGATCCAAAATCAATTGGCGTTGGCCAATACCAGCACGATGTTTCCCAAACTAAGTTGACTGATTCGCTTGATTTTGTGGTGTCAACCGCAGTCAATCAAGTTGGTGTCAACGTCAACACCGCTTCGGCCTCGCTACTAAGATTTGTTTCCGGCCTTTCATTTGCCGTTGCACAAAACATTGTGATCCACCGCGAAGAGAAAGGGCCTTTCCATAATCGCGAATCGATCAAAAAAGTATCTAAGATGGGGCCAAAAACATTTGAACAAGCCGTCGGCTTCTTAAGGATCCTCGATTCCGACAATCCCCTTGATAAAACCCCGATTCATCCTGAAAGCTATGAATTGGCAAAAAAGGTATTAGACCACTTGGAAATCGAACCAAGCGAAATCGGTTCCAAACGCTGCATTGAAATCATTGCGAAACAAAACGCTGCGCTTTTGGCACAAAAGCTTGGTATCCATCCGGTGACGATGATCGACCTTCTTGATGCTTTCGTCGCTCCCACAAGGGATCTTCGCGAACAATTTCCGCAGCCGCTTCTTAAGAGCGAGTTACTTCATCTTGAAGATTTAAAAACCGGCATGGAACTTCAGGGAACAGTCAGGAACGTCGTTGATTTTGGCGCTTTCATCGATTGCGGGATCAAAGAAGCCGGATTGGTGCACATCTCAAAGATGAGCAATCGCTATATCAGACATCCATTGGAAGTTGTCAGTGTCGGCGACATTGTCAAAGTTTGGGTCGTTGGTGTTGACTTGGATCGAAAAAGGCTCCAGCTTTCAATGCTTGATCCCAAAACAGAACTAGAAAATAAATTTCGTCGATAAACTATTCCACTCTCAATCTGAGGTGCCTCAATGCGTTATGACTTCATTTACGCCGCCTTGTTGCTTGGGTTTGGCACTTTCCTTCTTCTTGGTGCGGTATTTACTTTGTCAAGAAAAGATCTGGTTTTAGGCATCAGACTGATTGGTTTGATTGCCTTAAGCGCGATGTTTCAACTATATGGCTATGCCTCGATTCTATTGACTGATTCGGAGGTGACAATGCTTGCGGTGTCACGCCTCGAAAGTCTGGGCACGGCTTTTTTCTTCACAATTTGGTTTATCCTCGCTTACCAACAAAATCGACGCGTTCAAAAAATACCTTTTAAAAAGGTTTGGATATTTCTTGTTATTCCCTTTTTGATGTTTATATTGGGATTGATTTATCCTCATAACGGCACCCAACCGCAAAGTTGGTTAGCGGGAACCTTTTATTCAGGCCACGAAATCGTCACCTATGCCGCATTCGGATCGGGATTTTTCGGTATTGTTTTCACCAAAGGTTTCGGGTTCTATTTGCTATCAATCTATAATATCTTAATGTCGTTAGGAGCTATGTTTTATTATTACCGTTCATTCAAAAAAGCCAAGAAATCAGTCAAAAATAAGGCAATAATAATGGTTTTCATATCATTGTTACTAAGCGTTATTCCTCTTTATGGGTTGTTTTACGACAAAACTGCGGTTCTTGACTTTTCTGCTTTCCTAGGCTCAGTAGTCCTAGTCTATTCTTTTGCGATTCTTTATGGCAAGGAGTTTATGGACCTCATTCCTACCGCACAGGCAAAACTATTTCAATACTCTGATTTTCCGGTCTTCATAATTGATAAATCGCATATCATGATCAATGTCAATCTCAAAGCAAGAGAAATCTACCGAAACGAATTGGATTTTGACGAGTTAGTTCTGCTTGATGACCTTGATGGGATTCACCCGGGGTTTTCCAAAGAACTTCTTGCCTTTGGCAAGACCGAGATTTCACGGCCGGAAGAAAGCGAAAATATTTTTTATCAAGTTCGGCTGATCGAACTGAAAAAGAGAAGAAACAAATTGCTTGGCTATTTGATGTATTTTGCGGATATCACCGACCACAAACTGGAAATCCAGGAGATGGAGTACATTGCCAATTACGATGATTTGACCAAAATCCTGAACCGCAGAGCTTTCTACATCAAAGCTTCAGAAGCGTTTGTTTCGGCTTCGCAAAAGGGCGAAAGATTCTCTTTAATAATGTTCGATCTGGATGGGTTCAAAGAAGTCAACGATGAATATGGACATCAAAGCGGAGATTTGGTTCTAAATGAAATGGCCAAGATTATCATCGGGGAATTAAATAAAAAAGATATTTTTGGTAGGTACGGCGGTGAAGAATTTATTATTTTCGCCAGAGATATAAGTCCAGATGAAGCCGGCTTGATTGCGGAGAGAATCAGGCAAAAACTTGAATGCTATCCTTTCTGCTACAACGATAACCAGATTCATATCACTGCCAGCTTTGGCATTTCTGGATCTATTGACAGACCTAACAAGACATTGAAACAATATATTGCCGATTCAGACAAAGGTTTGTATATCGCCAAAAGCGAAGGCAAAAACAAAGTGGTTGTAATATCGTAATATTATCTGGTAGCCTTATTTATTTTACTTGGCATTCGGGGTATAATAAGAAATGGTTCCATAAGGAGGGATTAATGTGGCTAAAAGCAATTTTCGCTATGGTTGGTTGCTAAAATGGATACTGGCTGCGATTCTGATCGCTGCCGGAATTCTGATGAAAATCTATGAAGTCAGCGTCGTCTATGCGACAACCGGTATTGCAATCATCATTTTCTCGCTTGCCCGCGTCGTACCACTGCTCAAGACTCTCAAGAAAGAAGTTGTAAGGACCATCAACCTGATCGAGATCATCTTTGATACGATATTGGGTGGAGTTATGGTCTATGTCGTCTTCTCGGGCAAAGCTGAGGAAGCGTTTTGGATCAGCCTTTACGGATACCTACTGGCAGTGTTCTTTTATGCAAGAGGGTTGATCTACTTCATTTGTCTATATTACTTTGAGGAAAAATCAGAACACATGAAATTCTGGTTCCACATTGTTTGCGTTTCACTCGGGCCCGTTTTATTTGTTTTGACCATTCTTGATAAGGACATCATTTCGACACTAGGCTGGATCGTGCTCTTCATATCTGTCGGCGGCGGTTTGTATCTTGTTTATGACGGCTTCGGAGGATATCAAAAATACCGCGAATCATCAAAGGCTCTGAATGAAGAAAAAAAGACAAAAAAGAAACCAAAAGTCGAGAAAGAATTGCCTAAACCAATCAACGAAGAGCCGGAAGAAAAAGAGACATACATCAACTGAATTTGTTTGACAGTCAGCCATTTTTAGAGTATTATAATATGGCTGACTGTCATATCATGGAGTAATACTCAAGAGGCCGAAGAGGCGCCCCTGCTAAGGGCGTAGGTCGGGGAACCGGCGCGAGAGTTCGAATCTCTCTTACTCCGCCAGTCTTAAGACGACAGGCGATTAAATGATGATCGCCTTTTCTTAAGAAAAATCTAAGAAGCGGAGAAGTACCCAAGTGGCTGAAGGGGCTGGCTTGGAAAGCTAGTAGATCGTTAACCCGGTGCAGGGGTTCAAATCCCCTCTTCTCCGCCATATTGAAAGCATAGGTTTGATACAGTGTTGTCAGACCTTTTTTCTTTGGCAGAAAGGGGATTTCTTCCTTTGTGCCAGTTTTTAGGAGACTAGAAGCAGTGGATTTAGAAGCTGTTTTCTGGTCTCTTTTTATTTTGCCTTTATACTTTTTAACGATTACCTAACAATTTAACGATTAGGCTACTATTTAACGATTACCCTAGTTTTTAACGATTTGAAAATAAATAAATTAATTTATGGAATAGATAGACTATCTGATAGAAAAGTGTTATAATATTGAGTAGATATTTTCGTTTTTAATAGGAGGTAAGTATGGATTACCAACGATTAGTGAAGAAATTAAGAATAAAACTAATATTATCTCAACAAGAATTTGCTAACTTGCTTAATGTTTCTTTTGCATCTATTAATAGATGGGAAAGTGGGAAACATGAGCCGACTATAAAAGCAAAAAGGAAAATAGTTGAATTATGCAAAATAAACGGAATAAATCTAGAGGAGGAAAACAATGGCTAATTTATCAAAATTAAAAAGAGAAAAGATGCTTGCATTTATTAACAATCTAAGAGAACAAAATAAAACTGATGATCAAATATTAATTGCACTAGGTGAAATTGAGAATGAAATTAACAGCAAAAAGTATGGACTCGTTTGGGAAGAACACGATGAGAATGTTGATAAAGAAATTATTGATTCAATTCCAGTATTTACCGAAGTTCAAGAAAAAGAAATATCACTGGTAGAAGGTGAAAAATATAACTTTTTATTAGAAGGTGATAATCTACACTCGCTTTATTTATTAGAGAAAACTCATAAAAGTAAGATTGGTGCTATTTATATTGATCCTCCTTATAACACTGGGAAAGAAGATTTTGTGTATAATGATAAATTTGTAGATGAGTCAGATGGTTACAAAAATAGTAAATGGCTATCTTTTATGGAAAAAAGACTGTCAATTGCGAAGGATTTATTATCAAATGATGGCGTTATATTTATTTCTATTGATGATAACGAATATGCTCCTCTAAAAATGCTTTGTGATGATGTTTTTGGAATAAATAATTGCTTATCTATCCATCACATTCAAGTTAGATATGCAAACAAGAGTTTGAATGAAAGAAAGCCATTTCAAGAATGTCTTGAATATGTATTGATATATGCAAGGAATGCAGATGTTTTTGAAGCAAATAGACCTGTTGCTGAATATTCTTTAGACCCTTTTAAATTTCAAATCACAGAAAATGTCAAAGCGGAAAAAAAGATAATTAATGGAAGAGAAGTAGAAATATTTAAAAAAGGTGAATGGTCCGTTAAAAAAGTAGATGGAGGTATCGACAATTTAAAAGAAACTTGGGTTACAGGTAGTATCTATTCTGGAACAGGTCATGGATTAATGTATCAAAGAGTAGTTGAACCTAGATTAGAAGAAGATGGTTATGGATGTATATATAAAGTTTATGGTCTTGGAGAAGATGGACTAGGTTATCGATATTTTTCAGGACCGCAAAAAGTTGGGGCGACTAAAGGTAAAATGTTTACAGGTGTGCCATTGAATAAACGTGAAGAAATAAATAATGGTGGTGCAACAAAACTTGGTACAATAACTAATTTTTATGATTTTAGTCCTGACTTCGGGAACATTCGTAGCGAAGGTGGAGTTCCATTCA
>JAQVPE010000028.1 GCA_028702245.1 Candidatus Izemoplasmatales bacterium | reverse complement strand
GCAAATAATGCAGGATATCCCGCCAGCAACTTGATGGTCATAAAGCCGCCATTTGAACAACCGCCGAGATATACTCTAGAGCAGTCGATTTCTGGATTATCAGACAGAACACTGACGATAAGTTCTTTTAAGGCATTCGTGTAAATCGATCTCCCTGTCACGGTGTACAACCCATTGCCATCATCCATCCACATCGTTTTTGCCTGAGGGACCAATAGATAAAAGCCGCCAAATCGAGTTTGAACATTTGTTTTTGTCAAGTAGCTTATCGGATTTCCAAGGATTGGTATTCGGGTATCATCGCCGCCTTCTTTGGCACCATGTAACCAGATGACAAGCGGTAGTTTCATAGAGGAGCTTCTTGGTGTGAAAAGGCCAAACGGAAGCGATAACCGGCTATCATAATCAAACTTGAAATAGTGGAATCCTTTTAAAGGAGGAACATCAATGATCGTTTCCATGATTTCAAGCGTATCCTGATAAACAAAATCGCCAAGAGCGAAGGGCTTGTTGATATAAACAAGCATATCGATCTTCTCGGCGAATCGGTCATGGTGGGTATGTGATCATAGATAAACGGTGATAGATGAAATTTTTCGGGATGACACATTAACTTCAAAAATATATTATTGTCACTGGCGGTAATTGATTCTATTTCGACAAAATACGGCGTATTTCTTTTCTTGATAATGAGTGTGAATGTGTCTTGTGTGAGTTCGATGTCAAGGATAGGCATTGGAAAAGATAAAACGATTTCCGCAATCGCTGGACCAAAATCATAGGCATCTACTAGCAAACGGCATTGAGAAATGACACCCTTCATCACTGCACCTCGGTTGAGTATCTCATATTGTTAGACAATATTATATATACATTCACTGGCGTTTTGCAATAAAGAGACAAAAAAAAGGTGCCCGCGGCACCCTTTATTCGGCAAAATCGATTTCTATGTTGCCGTTTGAAGTCTTTAAATCGATCATTTGCTCTATCGATGTGTTGAAGGCGTTCTGGGTCGTTCTGTCGCCATTCAAGGTATAGTGACCGTTGGTTGTCTCCATCTTCAAATAGAAATCCGCAAACGCAACATCAACTGACAAATCGATTGATCCGTTCGAAGTTTCGCACTCAAGATCAGTAAATTGGATATTAGACCCTTCGATATCGCCATTTTGAGATTCGCATTCAATTTGAGAGCCCGTGACATCGGTCAATATTACCCTGCCGTTCGATGTAGATAAATAGATATCGCCTGAAGAAGTCGTGTCAGTAACGGTTATTCTTCCGTTTGATGTGGTAGCGTTGATCGAACCGCTTGAAGTGATGTTTTCGATTTCGATTTCGCCGTTTTGAGACCCAAGAGATACCGCTCCCGCTGGGTTATAGTCGCTAAAAGTAATACTGCCATTGTCCGTAGAAAGGTCAATGTCATATGTGCTATCGGTTGGCAGATACAAGTAATACCGGGAATACTCTGGAGAAGCAAGATAGGATAGACCGTAGAGCAACCCAAAGAAAACCCGTTCATTGACGCCCTCCATTTCCAGTACGGCTTCGCCCTCGGTGACATTGATGTAGGTCTTTTCCGATTCGTAGTATTTGATCTTAATCTCGTTATTGTCACTCGGGCCGATGATGACTTCCTGATTGATCAAATCAACGGAAAAACTGGTAAACCGGTCACTAGCATAGGTTTTTTCGACAAGCGTGAAATCCTCATTTGTAAAATTGGGAAATTTTTCGTCAATAATCGCGTATACGACAAACGCGACTATGCCGATAATGACTAGAAACAAGCCGATTTTGATTGCTTTGTTCATTTTCTACCTCCAGATAGAGCGCCTCTATGCGCTTGATTATTAATATCATTGCCGCTAATATGTTTTCTGATGTTATCTAGATTTCCGACGCCGCCGAATCCAATCAGAATCAAGCCAACTCCGATTGCCAGGAGCCCGTAGGCGGGTATTTGTTCAAAGATTTCGGGAACGGATGTCATAATTCTAGTTATTCCGCTGATTGAGAGACCGACCCCAAATACGATCAAGCCAACGCAGATGGCCGCGACGATAATTCGAAACCCGCTACTGATAAACTGCGTAACATCATGTATTCTTCTTCTCAATTGATGCTCTTTAATGAGTTTTCTTTTGACTTTTCTTTTTAGCGGGGTTTGGCTTTCACTTGGCCCGCGTTCAGTTTTGATTTGATCTATAATATCGTCGATATTGTCAATTCGATTGATAAACTCAGTTTCAGATTCGCCGGACTCAATCGCGTCTTGAATTAGTTCATCATAGTATACAATGATTCTTTTGCTATCGAGACCCGCTTCGATCAATCGATCTTCAAGTTGTTTCAGAAATGACTCTTTCTCCAATCTTTCATTATCTAAGGATAAAATCGTAGATTTCCTTGAGTTCGAGAAAATCATAAGTGGCTTCCTCCAATCGCTTCCGACCTAGCACGGTGATTTGATAATACTTGCGCAACCGGGAGTTATACTCTGTGTTATAGGTAACGACCAAATTTTGTTGTTCAAGACGTCTAAGAATTGGATACATTGTCGATTCGGAGATATCAGCGACCTGTGAGACATCTTGGATAATTTTATATCCGTATGAATCTTCATATTTTAAAGAGGCAAGAACCAGCAACTCAAGAAAACCTTTTTTTAGTTGTGCATCCATTTAAATACCTCCTTACACACAATACTATACAATGCATAGTATAATTTGTCAAGATGCAATTCACAATTATTTTATCTTTTTTTGTGAACTTGAAATTTGAAGTCGAAAGCAAACGCTTGAACGTACATTTATACATATTTAAAGACACTTCGACAAGCAGATAAACTAACGTCTGTTAACACCAGAAAAATCACTTCAATGACATTCTTTATGCGATTTTCCATTGCTTCAAAAGCGCATTTGCGTTATAATACTTTCAGTATATTTTTAAAGGAGCTGAATCAGTTTATGACCCAAGACACTGCTTTATTGTTGCTGGTATTGATTATTTGCGCAACCCTGATTTCGATTCTGTATGCCTTTCTAATCCTCAGAAGAATCAAGAAAATCAAGGTTCAGCATGAAGAAATCAAAGCGATCTCCTCTTATATCAAAGAGGGAACGCTGGCGTTTCTGAAACGCGAGTATCGCATCATTGTCATTTTCGTCGTTGCGATCGCCATCGTCCTTGGCTTATTGGAACTGATACCGGTTCTGAGCGGTGCCGAGGGTATCGGCATCAACGCTGCTATCTGCTTCCTCGTCGGAGCTTCGCTTTCGGGCTTTGCTGGTTATCTTGGAATGAGATCGGGAATCATGTCGAATGCGGTGACCGCCGAAGCGGCCAACGACCACGGCATGGGTAAGGCCTTGAAAATGGCTTTCACTGGTGGATCCGTCCTTGGACTATCAGTAGTTGGATTCGGATTGTTTGGTTTAGTGTTGATGTTTACTATTTTCTATGCCATCACTGGTGAGATCGTAACCGCTGGCCAAATCGTGACCGGGTACGGTTTCGGAGCTTCGCTGGTCGCCTTGTTTGCTCGTGTCGGTGGCGGTATTTTCACCAAAGCCGCGGATGTCGGTGCTGATTTAGTTGGAAAAGTCGAATCGAATATTCCGGAAGATGACCCCCGCAATCCCGCTGTCATAGCCGACAATGTCGGTGACAATGTTGGTGACATCGCCGGCATGGGATCGGATCTATTGGAATCCTACGTCGGTTCCATCATTTCCGCGATTACTCTTGGAGCCGCCTCCGTCGTGTTCAATCCGACATCAGCGACGATTTTTCCTTTGTTAGTTGCGGCTGGAGGTGTCATCGCTGCGATTCTTGCAATCACCTTTATTCGCATGAGAGAATGGAAAGACCCTCAGAAAACCTTGAACATTGCGACCTACACTGGTGCGTTCCTCGTTATGGTTTTTTCACTAGTCATCAGTTTGTTGGTATTAGATAGTATCACACCGTTTCTTTCTGTTGTCGTCGGTGTAGCGGTTGGCGTTGCGATTGCCTGGGTCGCTGAACTATACACTTCAGATAAGTCTAAGTCCGTCGCTGAGATTGCCAAACAATCACAAACCGGACACGCTACCAATATCATCTCCGGGTATGGAGTCGGTATGCGGTCGACAGCACTATCGATCATCATCTTGGTCGCTGGCGTCATCGGTGCTTTTTTGCTTAATGATATGTATGGAATCGGACTCGCTGCCGTTGGCATGCTTTCAACTGTCGGCGTGACCGTTTCCGTTGATGCCTATGGCCCTATCTCGGACAATGCGGGAGGCATCGCCCAAATGGCGAAGCTCGACGAGCATGTTCGCAAAATCACGGACAAACTGGATTCGGTTGGAAACACAACGGCCGCCATCGGCAAAGGCTTCTGCATTGGTTCCGCTACCCTAACCGCACTAGCTCTTTTTGTCTCCTTTGCTCACGCCAGCGGTCTCACAGTACTTGATGCTTTGTCACCGCTCGTAATCGCCGGTTTATTGATTGGAGCGATGCTGCCTTTCCTTTTCACTTCGCTTACCATCTCTTCGGTCGGAAGAGCGGCGAATAAGATGATCGAGGAAGTCAGACGTCAGTTCCGTGAAGATTCCGGCATCATGGCTGGGACCTCGAAACCCGATTACGCTCGCTGCGTCGATATCGCGACGATCGCCGCCTTACATGAGATGATTTTGCCTGGCTTGATTGCGGTTTTATCACCCATTATCGTCGGATTCCTATTTGGGGCAGCCGCTCTCGGAGGGCTTTTGATCGGCAGTCTCGCTTCAGGGTCGATGATGGCGATCTTCATGGCCAATTCCGGTGGTGCCTGGGACAACGCCAAGAAACTGATCGAAGGCGGACTGTACGGCGGAAAAGGCTCTGATGCCCACAAAGCTGCAGTTACCGGCGATACCGTCGGCGATCCGTTCAAGGATACTGCTGGCCCCGCAATGGATATTCTCATTAAACTGATGTCGATCATGTCGTTGATTATCGGACCGGCAATAGCGGTAATCGGTTCTGTCTTTGGAAATCTGTTTTAATTAAGCTGTTATCCAGTCAAAATCAAAGGGGCATAACGCCCCTTTTTTTTGGTTTTTCAACTAGTAAATTATCAATTGGTGTCACATCTTGTATAATATGCATATAAGATTTCAGGAGGAAACGATGAAAAAGCATGTTCGTTTTCATCACCATCTGACATTTGCTTTCCTTTGTTTCGTGTTCAGATGGTATTTATATTTCAAGTATAAATTCCGAAGACGCTACTTGAAACTTGATGACAAGGGGCCGCACTTGATCATGTTCAATCACGCCGCAAACATCGACGGCTACGTGATCGCCTGCTCGTTTCGACGACCGATCTATTTCGTCTCGACCGAACATCTGTTTAGTGTCAGAGGCTAATCATGGCTTGTCGATTATCTAATCGCGCCAATTCCCATTCAGAAAAATCGTCCAGATCCCAATGCGGTCCGCAAAATCATCCAAGTCGTCAAAGAAGGCGGCTCGATCGGACTGGTGCCTGAAGGCAATTCCACGATTACCGGCGAAAGCCCCAGACTCGACAAGAGCTTGGTCAAGTTGATCAAACACCTAGGGATACCGCTGGTGTTTTGCCATATCAAAGGCAACTACTTCGCCAACCCGCGTTGGGGGCACAAAATCAGAAAAAATGAGCTGACATGCATAATTAAAGCGATTGTCAAACCCCAAGATTATGTAGACAAAAACGCCGATGAAATCTATGATCTTTTGAAGGACAACCTCTATGTGAACGCCTATGAAGAACAACTTCAAGATCCTATGATTTATCCTTCCAAGGCTTCTGCCCTATATCTCGAACGCCTCTTGATTGTTTGTCCTAAATGCCGAGCGTTTGACCGGCTGTATTCATCTGGTGATGGGGTTTATTGTCACAATTGCGATCTAGAGATGCGTCTCGATAAACATGGATTTTTTATCGACAACCCTTATGAACTAAGGACTGTGATCGACTGGGACAACTGGCAAAAACCAGTGTTCAAAAGCTTTGTTAAGGCCTATCCTTCAGACGAGCAATTGTTTACCCCTGCCCAGGCGGTCGTCTTGGAACACATCAAAACCAATAAACGTTACAGTCATAAAAAGAAGTTGGGTCTTTCAAGGGTAACGATGACTAAAGAGCGATTTACGATAACCTACAAAAACCATGTTGTCGATTATCATCTTGAAGAAATCGAAGACGTGACCATCGCCGACAAGAACCAACTGCACATCTATCTCAAAGACGCCAACACCTTGATACTACTAGGCAAAGGCCGCTTCGCTCCTTATAAATATCTAATGGCTTATCAAATCGCTTTTGCGAGCAAAGAAAACAAAGATCCCGAATTTCTCGGCATCTAAAAAAGAAGTCCAAATGGACTTCTTTGTCTAGTTATGGCGCCTATTATCGTGCAAACAATCATCGAGCATGATCACCAGAGCAACATAGAATGGCGTATCTTCCTGATCATAGATCGTGATCTCGTAGGTGTCGCCCCAAGAGATGTACTTCTTGTGGACTTCAAGAACGACCCGATCGGCCGCGTTAACTTGAAAATCATGGATCCAGACGTTGCCTTCGATCCTCATATCGCCTTTGGGTGACTCGATATCGAGCTTCTGCTTGAGAAAACTCAGCCTTTTTTTGATGAGCGCCACTTGATTGCCGCTTGGATCAAGCAAGACATATCTCGGCATCAAAGTGAATAATTTTCTTTTCGGAATAAACAGCAGTTTATCAGCTTCGTATTCGTAGAGTTTTTTAGTTCTTGATATCGACATGAAGTTCCCTTTGCAATGGTAGATGATGTTGTTGTTCTCGTCATAGATTTTGTAACGGTCCGTTAATGAAAGCACTTTTTGCTTGAGATAGAGCTTGTTCAACTTAATTAAACCTCCTTAGATTTATGAAAACATAAATGGCCAATCGACAATGTTTTTTATCTTGTGCCTTGATCGTAGACTTGACCCACCGCTTTTGGCGCACGGCTTGACTTACTAGATAAAGCCAGAACTACAAGGGTTGCGAGATAAGGAACCATTGAGTAAAAGTCAGACGACAGATTCAAGTCTTGGAGGAACGGTATAGCCGAATAAGCCGCTCCGATTGTCGTCATAAGCCCGAAAAAGAAAGCGGCGAACAAAACCCTAAACGGTTTCCAGTTACCGAAAATCAAAACAGCGATGGCAAGAAACCCGTATCCTGAGACCGTGCCCTCGAACGATTTCGCGGTCGAGATCGCGAAGAGGAAGCCGCCGGCTCCGGCAAGAAAGCCGGAGATCAAAACCGCCCGATAGCGAACATGGTAGATATTGACGCCAAGCGAATCGGCGGCGTGCGGGTTTTCACCGCAGGATCTAAGTCTGAGCCCTTCTTTGGTTTTGTACAGAAAGACGTAGGCGGCTATCAGGATGATTATCCCGAGATAGAACCCGGCATTGACATCTTGGAAGAACAAATCGCCAATAACGGGAATATCGGCCAGAAAACCGACTGTTTGCATTTTAAATACAGTCTTGAAAAAGATTTGTTTTCCGCCAATAACGGTTCTAGCGATGTAATACGCCAAAGCAGGCGCAATCAAGTTGAGAGCTGTTGCGGAAATCGTCTGATTGGCTTTCATCGAGACCGAAGCGTAGGCATGGAGCCAGGAGAAAAGCAATCCAGTTATTCCGCCAATCAGCATGCCAAGGATGAGCAAACCGCTTTTTTGCCAATTTGAAAGCGCAAGAGCGGCTTCGTTGGTCTGGGGTTCAATGATAGATATCACCCAAACGGAAACAAAGGCTCCCATGATCATGATGCCCTCAAGAGCGATATTAGTCACACCGCTTCGCTCGCAGATCATCGCCCCTATTGCGACGACAAGCAAAGGAATCATGGTCGTGATCGTCGAGCCCAACAAGTCATAAATCGAATAAGCTAGTACCATCATTCCTCACCTCCCAAAGCAACATCTGGTTTGGCGATGATTTTCTCTGCCTTCAGTTTTGCCATTTTGGCGCGCCGATTCTTGATGAACTGATATAAGACGGTCGATAAAGCGCTGAAGTAGATGATGACAGCGATGATGACATCAGCCATCTCTTTCATGTAGTTGGCCATCTCCATG
>JAQVPE010000027.1 GCA_028702245.1 Candidatus Izemoplasmatales bacterium | reverse complement strand
TTCTCTTCCTTCGATGATTTCGCAGTCGATGTCATACTTCCGAGCGATCTTGGCAAGTACCTGGACAGTCGCGTTGATGTCCTGGATCGGATGGGTGCGAAGGTTACAGAGGATGTGAGCTTCCGAGGGAATCACATTCGCGGCATCCGAGCCCTTCATCATCGTGAAGGCGATAGTCGTCGAGAAGAGAGCGCGGCCATACGGGTTGATCCTCGGGAGCAGCCAGCAGATCAAGCCTTTGAAAAGCCACATGTTTCCAAAGAGAAGCCGATATGGAAACGACATCGATTTCGCCGACACTTGAAACATGTCTTTGACTTCGGAGATCATTTTGGTTTTGAGTGGAAAACGTTTTTCCACGCGGCTCACAAAGTTTGCCAGTCTTGCAATGGGGGTGTTTTTTGGCGGGGTTGAAGAGTGGCCGCCAGTGGATTTGGCACTAAAACGCAGATTCAAATAGCCTTTCTCGATCACGCCGATAAGTGCCAAATGCCTTTTTAGTGAAGGCAGAGCCCCCGAGACGATCGCACCGCCTTCATCGAGAACGATCAGCGGTTCGATGTTGCGCTGATAAAGATACTCCACAGCTTCTTCGGCGCCGCCACCGGAAATTTCCTCATCCGATGAAGAAGAAAAATAGACGTCCACATCCGGAGTGAACCCTTCCTCGAGCAGTTCTTCCGCCGCCTTCAAAAAGGCATAAAGGGTGGCTTTGGTATCGAATGAGCCCCTGCCGAGGATTTTGCCGTCTTTGATGGTGCCGCTAAAGGGGTCGACTGACCACTCGGAAGCTGTAGCGGGCACAACGTCTTGATGGGCCATCAATACTAGCGGGCGGCCAGCGGTTTTTCCCGGCCACCGGTAAAGCAATGAACCGCCCGCAAAAATGACGCGTTCGCACTTCTCATGCACCTTCGGGAACAAGGATTCCAGTTCTTGATGCATCGTCTTGAACTCGATCTTCGTCTTTCCCGCTTCGCCGGCGATCGTCTTGTGCTTGATCAGTCTCAGCAAGTCTTGGGCGTATTTGGTTTCAACTTCGCTTGGAAGCGGATCGAGCGGTTTTCCGTCACTCTTGTCGGACATCAAGATAGTGTTGATAACTGCTATTAACAATAACAGAATTAGTATGGCGATAATGCCAAGCAAAACATATAAAACGTATTCCATCATTCATTCACCTTTCTAAACCCATTTGCGATCGTAGATCAATTTGGCGAAAAGAACCGAAACGACCGCCATGATCACAACGACAATCAAGACATTTCCATAGACGAATGCCGGAGCCAAAAATCCCAGTAATAGCGAGAAAAAGATGGGGGCAATCGCAAATTTTGGGTTGCGGAGATAGTATTTGTAGCCAAGAGCGCCGAAGAGCGCGCTGACGACCCAATTGAACGCCGGTTGCAAGATTGGCGCTTCGAGAACCGGTCTGAGCGGTATCAGAAGAATTACGCCGACGGTCATGATCGAGACGGTCGTGAGCGTCGAAACGGCAACGGATATCAAGGCGACAACCTCGTTTTCCGGAGTGCCGATCTCGGTCTTGGTGAGCTCGCGAGCGTTCATGACGCAGGGGATCTTCAAGTTGACGAGGTTGCCGGTGATAAAGGCTAGATAAGTCGCTCCAGTTCCGAGGAAGGGAGCGTAGGTGATGACTTCGATAATTCCGCCCGGAAGAAACAATAGCGACAGTCCAAGAATCGCGAGGGCGAGTTTGCCGCCGTCGGGACCCACTCCCGAGATCAACCAGATCAAAATCGGAACCATCAACATCACCGACAGGCCGATGACCATGAAGATCCGGCCGCGCCGGTGCATCAAGTCATTGACGCTGAGGATTTTCTTCATCAGTAGATTCCTCCGATTCCGAGCAAGACGGCAATCGTCATGCCGAAAAGCATCGATAATGCTAGTTGAAAGTTTTCAAGCCATTTGAGTTTAGCTTTTTTGATCAATAGATCGAGAAAACCCATGAAAAGCATCGCCGACAAAAAGACGATGATCGGCACAAAGGTCCTGTTGTCTTCAAGGACATAGTTGCCTTGGCCATCGATCACATAGGACCCGTCCACGACGACCTTTGTGTCATAGCGGAATATCTTGGCGAAGGCATCGCCGAGATATGCCGAGATCATGCCGATGAAGACAGCGTCGAACAACAGTTTGCCAAAACTTCGTTCATTCCCGGAGGTGACCTTGTTCAAGACCTTCGCTTGGTATTTTTTGAAAAAGAAGAGTGCGAAAAGACCACCCCACATGATTGAGATCGTCATCGCAAACGCGATGGTCACGAAATTCTCCATGGTCATGGTCGCAACCGTAATGCCTTCTGAGGCAACCGATACGGCCATCAGTTCGTAGTGGAGCGCGCCAACGACCGAGAGCCTGATCCAGGGCAAGGGAATCCCGAGCAATCCAGCCATCGTGATCACCCCGATGAAGATCCCGATTGAGGGCAATACCGAGAAACTGATTGAACTGATAACGGTTTTTTTGATCGTCGCCTGCGGCATTTTCAGTTCTTTGGCTTGTTGATAGCCCTTGATGCCAAAGTAGACGGAACCTAAAATGATGAAGGCAGTGACAAGGCCGCCCAGCAAGTACATCCACCAGGCTTCCTTAAGCAATGATACATCGTTAGTAGCGAGAAACATAGGTTATCTCCTTTCTGTCTGTCACCATTCTACTTAATCTCGTAGCCTTTTGCAATAAAGCCAACAAAAATAGCCGGAGAATCATCCCCGGCTTCTGTTTGCCAACTTCTTCTTGTAACGATCGTGCTCGCTGAAAATGCAGCCGCAATACTTTTGCATGTAAAACCCTTGATTGCGGGCAAACTCGCGTCCATCTTTGTAGTAAGGCCTGAAGTCGACGTAATGGAAAGCGATCCCTTCTTTTTGAGCGATCTCGAGAGCGATACTGTGCATTTCCTCATGCTTTTGATGGGGCGAGATGAAGAGCGTCGAACAAAAAGCGTCAAAGCCTTTCTCCTTGGCCGTTTTCGCCGTCACCCTCAACCTCTCTCGATAACAGAAGTCACAGCGGTTTTCAATGTCGTTATTGACGTTTTCAAGGAACATTTCGAGACCGTAATAATCATTGACGATAAGTGGGAGTTCGATCGTTTTGGCGTATGATTCGAGTTGCTCGAGCCTGGCGAGATACTCGGTCGCCGGATGGATATTGGGATTGTACCAATAGCCGGTCACATCGTGACCTTCATCCCTTAAAGCCTTGATCGACATCACGCTGCAAGGAGCGCAACAAATATGCAAGAGAATTTTCATCTTTCCCTCCTATCTCATCATCAGCCGGTCGAGAGCCGGTTTATAGCTGAGTTTTGCCGCGAGTTCGAAGTATTTATTGGCTTGATGGGTGTTCTTTTCAATCGAAGCGTAGCCTTCGAGGTACAACAGACCCATTTCATAGATCGCTTCCGGATCTTTTTCGACTTCAACCGCCCGTTTGAGATACTTGAGGGCGAGATTGAACTCGGACGGTTTCAATAACCGGTACATTTCGACCATTGCTTTGGGAAATCCGAAGCCGGCTGAAAGTTCGAGCCAATAGCGCGTGGTTCTTTGAGATGGTTCCACACCATACCCATTCTGATAGATGCTTGCAAGATAGAATGAAGCGAAACCGGCGTTGGCGGCATTAGGTTGGACGCTCTTGACGTAGTTGATCAGCTGTTCCTTGGCTTTTTGGAACAGAATATCAGCTTTGCGCTTGCTCTTCGTCAGAAGGGCTTCCTCATAAAGCAGACAGCCGTATTTGTAGGCGGCACTGACAATTTTGAGCGCTATCGCTTTTTGAAAGGCCTTTTGAGCCTCCCCCAGATCCTTTGGGCAACCAATGCCCTTTTCAAAGAAGACCCCGAGCCAATAGTAGGCTTGCGTGCTTCCTTTTTTGACGGCATTTTCTACATATTGGTAAGCAAGCTCGGCGCTCGGATTCATGATCTCGCCGCGATAATGGAGAAGTCCGAGGTTGAGCAAGGCGTCATGGTTGTTGTGCTTGGCCGCCTCATAGTACCATTTCTTTGCGGTTTCGGGGTCGGGAGGGACTCCCTGCCCGAGACGGTAGGCATCACCGAGTTTGCCCATAGCGGCCTCGTTGCCTCTTGAAGCCGAGGTTTCAAGATGTTTCAGTCCCAACTTGCAGTCTTTTTCGATCCCAAGGCCTTCGATCAGGCAGCTGCCATATCCGTAATGGCCGACGGGATGATCGATCTCTACTAGTTTCTTAAAATATCTAAGCGCTTTTTCAGGACTTCTCTTGGTGATGTTCGTGCCTTCAAAATAGGCGAGGGAAACAGCAATCAGCGCTTGCTCATCATTACAACCGGCGAGCAGCTCCTCATAATGAAAAGCGAGTTCGCTTAAAGACATCACGGAGCGCTTCTTGAAAGCGGGATGCGGTTTTTGATAAAGTTCCCGGGCTTTGATGATGGCTTCGCGGTAGCCGGCTTCACCGGCCTTGTCGAGCCATCCGAGCGCCGCTTGGGGATCCTTCTTCCCTTTGGGGGTTTCAAGCATCAGTAAAGCCAGGTTGTACATCCCCTCGGGATTGCCGAGATCGGCAGCCTTCTGGTAGTACTCCCACACTTTCTTGTCATCGCGCTTGCAACCGATCGCCTGGTGGTAGTATTTGGCGAGTTGGACGTAGGCGTCTGTATCGCCAAGCGAGGCTCCCTCAAAGGTGTATTTGAAAGCTTTTTTCTTGCTTTTGCGCATGCCCAGGCCTTGGATCGCCATTGTTGCGAGCGTCAAATAGGCTCTGGAATAGCCGGATGAAAGCGATCTCTGGTAATAATCGAGAGCGCCTTTATAGTCTTTCTTCTCTTGAAAATACTTGCCGACATTATACAACCCCACTGGATTTCCGGCATCGGCAGCTTGCTTGTAGTAAGTGTAAGCCAGTTCGATATTGACTGGCGTCCCTTGGCCGTGGAAGTATTTATCTCCCAGTTCATTCAAGGCTTTCGGCGTCATTTGGTTATTCATACGGATACCCCCTTAGAGAAAGCAATTCGTTTTTTGCTTCGAGGGAATCGTTTTTGGCTGCTTCGAGGTACCACTTCTCCGCGCGGATAAACGAAGATTCAACACCGTCGCCGGCTTCATATTTTTTTGCGAGGGCAATCATGGCGGGGATATCTTTGCTTTCGGCTCCTTTGAGCATGTATTCGAATGACTTCAAAGGCGACATCTCAACGCCGCGGCCGACCTTATAAGCTTCTGAGAGATCGCGGTAAGCTTCGCTGATGCCTTCGCGGGCAGCGATTTCAAAGTAGATGATCGCATTCTTCGGTTCATCGGAGGCATAATAATCTTTTGCAATGGAATAGAGGGATTTCGTTTCCCGAATATCGCGGGCGCTCTTCGTGCCGATCAGCCGGAAGTAGTTCATGGCATCCACTGAGCCTTTGCTCAGGGCTTTGTTGAACCAAGAGTAGGCTGACTCCAGATTCTTCTTGAGACCCTCGCCGAGAAAATAGGCTTTACCGATCTGATACATAGCGTAGGCATTGTCGCGTTTGGCGAGATCGACGTAGAATTCCAAAGCTTTCGCGAAGCTTTGTTCAACGATGATGCCTTTCTCATAAAACTCGGCCAACTTCAAGGAGGCATCCTGGTTTCCCTGATGGCTGGCGGCTACGTAATACTCATATGCTTGTTTCAAGTTTTTGACGACGCCCTGACCTTCCTCGTGGCAAAGTCCCAGCATCATGATGGCGCCGGCATGGAGTTCAATGGCGGCTTTTGTGAATAGTTTGAACGCCTCGGCTTCGTTTTTGGGGACGCCGCGGCCGTAAAAAAGATGCAGGCCTAGGTAATAAAGCGCATCTTTGTCGTTTTTCTTCGACAGTTTCCGAAAGAGGGGATACGAAGTTTGATAATGCCTGGACTCGTATTCCCTGATGGCCGACTGGATCAATGTGGTATCGTTCATCTTTCATCCCGCCTTTATCCAAAATTATAACATAATTAAGTTCAATTGTCTAAGAAGGCTAGCAACAATTCGAGTGTTTTCAGGCTGTTTTTGAGTCCTGAAGACCGGTTGCGGCGAAGCCAGAGCTTTTCATAGGATTCCCGGATCTCTAAGATAATCGCTTTTGCCTTTTCGATTGCTGAAGTCATTCCCGAAGCTACTTGGTTCAAAAGCGCGGAAGCTTTGACGAGTAGCGCTGCTTGACGGATTTCCTGGGCCTCAAGGTCGTCGCCAGTGATTTTGGCGAGATTATCATCAACGAGCCTGATAATTGCTTCGGTTTGGCTGCCAAGATCAAGTTTTGTAAGAGCGGCTTTCCAGATTGCCTGTTTGAGGGGAAGCGGGTTATCACTGGCTTTGTCGACATACATCCAACTCGCAAAAGTCATGGTGCGATTGTTAAGATAGAACGGCTCCAGTTCATTATATTTTCCCAGATCGGCAATGATTTTTGCGTAACCTTCTTGACAATCAAAGAGAAGCCTGTCAGACTCCGCAAAAACCTGGGCCTCATCCGAAACTCCGGACCAGGCCGAATTAGCGAAATAGGCGATGGCCGGGTAAGATACCACCAACGGCTGGGGATGGGAGAAATCCCCCCAATCAGTCAAGAGCATGCCCAAGGCTCCATATTTTACGGCCGCCCTTTTGGCATTGTCGATCGAAGACTTCATATCGACGAATCTGCCGGTGAAGCTGTTCCAAGACGATGTCCCCGGTGCCAGCAAGAATTCATGGTTGCCCTGGAGTTTGGCCGGAAGATAATTGAAGTCGTAGTCCCGATCATAGCCCCAATCGACGACGATTGCGGCTATTGGCAATGCCGCGATCGTTTCCAAGTGATTGCGGAGCACATCCCCCCAGATCAAAGGTCTCTTGCCTCGATTGCAGACTTTCTCGATCAAAGGACGCATGTGCATCAGATATACGTTGCCTTTTGAAGTCAAATCACAGGCTTCTTTGCTTTTTCCCGAGCCTAGTTCAAACGGCTCGTCGCCGTTTAAATTGAAATAACCCGAAGTCGAAGTTTCGATTACATCTTCAACGATCTTCAAGGCAAGTTCTTGGCTTCTAGGGTCGCAAGGATTCAGTGTCGAAGGCGGAAATGGATATCCTTCCATGAGGAAGCCTTCAGGTGACTCGGCTAAATCTTGGTACCTTGAAAGAGACAGCCATTTGGTCATGTGTCCGAAGGTATTGATGTTGGGAACAAGATCGATGCCGCGCACTTGAGCGTATTCTTGGAGCTCGACAAACTCGATCAGCGTCAAAGGGTCGTCATGGGGAAGTTCGGGAAAAGCTGGCAGTTTCAGGGAAAACCCTTCGACATACAACTCCAAATGGTTGTATTTTAAAAGCATCAGCTTATCGATAAGTTGTTTCAGCGTTTTCATAGTCGGGATTTTGTCGCGGCTGATATCAAGGAGAAAACCGCGGATTTTGAGATCGGGATAATCGAATATCTTCATCAGCTCAATCGTCTTCGTTTTGCATAAGGATATCAAAGTCGCGACCGCATGGACGGCTCCTTGGTAGTTGCCAGCTTCGATCAAAACGCCGTCTTCCTTAACTTCCAGGCTGTACGCTTCGCCCATTATCTGGGGATTGACGAAAAAGGTCAATTCTCTATCTGCTTCATTGGCTTTGTTCCAAGTAAAATACTGGTCGAGAATATCGCTCAACCCGGAAAGCATTTTGGGGATCTGGCACCTCCACACGCTTGGTACTTGATACTTTCCATCAAAAAACGTTTGTTCTTTTGGGGTTGGGATCATTTTGTTTCTCCGATCTCGATAAGTTTTTGCTCAAGAATCGAATACAGATAGGTTTTGATGGGTTTTCCGGTAACTTGGAAGAGGTAGTTTCGATAACCCTCAAGTTGATTTAGGTACGCCGGATCATCGACAGCTTTGAGTTTGTAATCGATGATGTGGCAAAGATCATCATATTCGATGACAAGGTCGATCACCCCGCTTCTGGTAGTATCTTCTTCGACATTGATGAAGGGGAGTTCTTGATGGATTTTGGCATTTTCAAGATTATGGAAAGGCTCGGTCTCAAGCAGTTTTGTAAAAAAGAGACGCCAGTCATCTTGAACTTTGAGAAGGGAGTTCCGGACATCATGGAAGTCAAAGAACTCGAAAGTTTTATGGAGCTTGTCGCCGAAGTTGATTGCTTCGACATCGCTTTTTGTGAAATGCTTAGCTTCTTGTTTCGCATATCGGCGAGTTGAATAGGCTTCCAAAGGTTTAGAATAAGTTGAAAAAAGGATCTTCCCGAATTCTTTGGTT
>JAQVPE010000026.1 GCA_028702245.1 Candidatus Izemoplasmatales bacterium | reverse complement strand
GTCCAAGAAGATTTCTCGGATCCATATTACAAATTTATTGCACTTCATGATGAAGAGTATCTGAGAATTATGAGAAAAACCTATTTTCATAAAGCTTGTGAGTGGAGTTATGAATCCGAATGGAGATTAGTTATTCCAAATTATCAAAAAAACAGAGTGATTCCTAAAATCAATATAGGTAAAACAATGCTACTTGCTGTTAAACCAAAGTCCGTTATATTGGGGAATTGCACACCTGGTTCAAAGATTAAAGAAATAATTCAGATATGCCTTGAAAATGGGATTAAGATGTATGGTTCTGGTCCGAATTACTTTTCTAAAACTGATGAAATTACTGTAGAGCCACTTCGCCAAGATTTCATAAATATGTTTCGATGAAAATACTACATTGATTTTAAAATAGATATTTTATTTTTTGTATCATTTCAAGGAGAAAGATGATACTTTCATAAGGGGTGCGTAAAAATAGGTTAGGGGTGACTAACTATTAGAAGTCAAGAGAAAAATGGAAATCAAGGCAAAACACCTCTTGAGACAAGAAGTAGGTTTTTCAAAAAGGAAATTAATCAGATGACTTCAGCCACTAAGTCAAAGGATCAAACTAGTTTACTTTGGTTGAATTGTTGATTTGATTTAACAAGATAGAAGATAATACGGATAAGTTTTTTAGCTACGTGAGATAAAGCAACGCGATGCGGCTTACCTTCATTCTTCTTTTTAAGATAATAGTCGTAAATGATAGGATTATGCATCATGAAAGGAATCGCCACGTTCATTAAGGTATCTCTTAGATATCCTGAGCCACGCTTTACCATATGACCTTGTTTATTTGATGTACCAGATTGAATGATTGAAGGCTCCATACCGGCAAAAGAAAGCATTTGAGCAGGGTTATCGAATGACGAGAAGTTTCCATACTCTGCGATGAGAGATAACGCAGATACGATGCCAATGCCTTTGATTGAAAAAACCGGAGAATCAATTTTGAGAGACCAATTATTCAATAAGGAATCTAACGCCTTGATTTCCTGGTTAATTCCCCGAAGCAGACGGATGTTTGATTCAAGTTCAAAGATAAGAAGATTGCTCGAGGAACCAACAGTATTCTTAGCCAATTCTTTTAAGCGCAAGAATTTTGCATAGGAAAAATGTCCTTTTGAAATAGAATGAAGTTTCTCGTAATTTTGATAAGACATTCTCGCGATTCTTCTAGGATTCTGATAATGTTCTAGAATGAAATAGGCAGTCTGAGAGAACTTGTTTTGAAAAAACGGTTTGAACTCAGGAAAGAGTAGATCTAGAGTGTTTGTGAGTTCTACCAGTTCTCTAGAACGTTTCTTTACTAGAGACTTGTAATAGCGTGTTAGTGACTTTAGTTCTTGAATATGATATGATTTAACTGGATAGGTTTTGTAATCTACGGACAGTAATATCATGGATAGTAATCTAGCATCAGCCTTATCGGTTTTGGTCTTTCTCAGTGAAAGCCCTGTGGAAAGTTTTTTCACTAAGATTGGATTGAATTCCATATAATCGAAACCGTGCTGATCTAGAAAGACTTTCAAGTTGTAGCCATAATGTCCTGTAGCTTCAAGACCTATCTTCTTTAATTGGGATTGATCCAGAGCTTGGAGAACGTTAAGAAGTTGATCAAAACCCTTTGCATCATTATCGAAGGAAAATGAATCCTTGATAATTTCTCCCGCTTCCGTGGCTATGAAGCAGTCATGCTTGTACTTGGAGATGTCGATACCAATCAAGTACATGTGAAACACCTCTTTCAATGAAATTTAAGCCTGCGGTCTTAACAGTTTCTTATCCATGTAATCACGAAGATAAAAGATCTAGTCTTAGCTAACTGATTAACATTTAGAAAATAAAAAACTGTGGTCTGAGTCACCCCAAATGCTCGAAGCATACTAAATTAGTTACAGATCCACAGTGCTTATACAGTTATTATAGAACAAACAAACCCTTCTGGGTAAGTCAAGAAGAAAGGATATATATAATTAATCCTGTAATTCTTACAGCTTTAATTATACGTGCTAATTTGTATTAAAATAGGTAACCTAACACATCATGAATTGAAATAGCTTCCAATAGTTGGAGATATGGGATACTAAGCCATACACTCTGATGAAGGAAGCCTTTTTTATAACTTATAATTCATTTGACAATATACCGATAACGGTATAATATATAATTGGGGTGATTATATGAAGTATTTAACAACAAAAGAAACGGCGAGCAAATGGAATGTAAATGATCGACGAGTAAGAGTTTTATGTGAAGAAGGTAGAGTTGATGGAGCATTTAAAGTTGGTAAAACTTGGATGATTGCTGAAAATGCTTCAAAACCATATGATGCTAGAAAATCAATCAAAAAAGAGTATAAGGGATTGGAACATGATTTTTCTAAGATAGACTCGATGAAAAAGATCATAGACCAGCATAGACCTTTATCAACAAATGTTGTAAAATCACTTCGGGAAAAACTTATAATTGATTGGACATACAACTCTAACGCAATCGAAGGCAACACATTGACAATGTCAGAAACCAAGGTAGTATTAGAGGGTATCACCATCGGAGGGAAAAGTGTTACTGAACATTTAGAAGTTATTAATCATAAGGAAGCTATTGAATATATAGAAATAATTATTAAGGAAAAAAAGGATTTAACAGAGTGGACAGTCAGAAATATTCACCAGTTGATCCTTAAAGATATTGATAATAATAATGCAGGAAAATATAGAAATGAAAATGTCACAATTAGTGGTGCAAGTCATATTCCACCAAATCATATTATCATATCGGAGGTAATGCAAGAATTATTTGCTGAATATGATAGAGAGTGGAATGATTACCATCCTGTTATAAAAGCCTGTCTTTTACATGGTGAGTTTGTAAAAATACACCCATTTATTGATGGAAATGGTCGAACAGCAAGATTAATACTCAATTTTGAACTTATGAAATATGGATATACACCCATTGTAATAACAAAAAGTAGAAGAGCAGAGTATTACGAAGCATTAGACTTAGCGCATACGACTTTAGATTACTCAAAATTTATAAGTTTAATATCAGATTTTTTGATTGATTCTGAATTATTATGGCTCCGCATTATTCAATAAAATGGTTATGGACGGGGCTGAATTTCTGAGACACCCAGATCCACCAAATTTACCGGAAATAGCTTCCAAAAGTTGGAGACAAGGTATTCTTAGAATACCACTCTGATGAAGGGAGCTTTTTTATTTGATACGCTTGACATTGGAAATATAATCTATATAATTAAGTTAAATTCAATGAAAAAGAATAGTAACTTAGGTAAAAATCTTCAGCGAGTCTATGATGGTGAAAGATAGGCGATATAATAACTAAGCGAATGGCCTTTGGAGAAGCGTAGCGAGATGTAGCTATTGCCGGAAGTCGCCGTTACAGGACAAAAATATGAACGTCTTGATTGATGGAGTATTTTGTTAAGCTGAAACATTTTTTGTTTCAGGAATATCGGGTGGCACCACGAACATTTCGTCCCGATTGTTGAGGTGTTTTTTTTATACCCAAAATACTTACTGAGAAAGACAGAAGGGATAATTATGGAATTTGGAAAGTTTGGCGGCCAGTTTGTTGGCGGCGAGGTTTTACAGGCGGTCAAAGAAGTAGAAAGAGCATATGCAAAATATGCTGACGATTTGGATTTTTGGAGTGAGTTCAAAACATATTTAAAAGAATATGCAAATCGTCCATCATTGCTCTATTATGCAGCAAACCTGACGGAAATGTTGGGCGGAGCGAAGATCTATTTGAAAAGAGAGGATTTGAACCATACCGGTTCGCACAAAATCAATAACGTTTTAGGACAAGCCCTGCTTGCTAAAAGAATGAATAAAACCAAATTGATAGCAGAAACCGGAGCTGGCCAACACGGGGTTGCGACAGCAACTATTGCGGCCCTATTTGGCATGGAATGCGAAATTCATATGGGTTATGAAGACGTGATCAAGCAAAGCATGAACGTTTATCGAATGGAACTTTTGGGCGCTAAAGTCATCATTGTCCATGATGGTTTGAAGACGCTAAAAGAAGCCGTTGACAGCGCCCTATGCGCTTGGAGTAAAGAACTGGACAAGTCGTTCTATCTAATTGGTTCAGCAGTTGGACCGCATCCTTATCCAAAAATGGTTCGCGAGTTTCAAAAAGTGATCGGCGAAGAGATCAAAGAACAACTACATTCAAAAGAACAAAGGCTTCCTGATTATGTGATAGCTTGCGTTGGTGGCGGATCAAACGCCATTGGCGCATTTTATGAGTTTATCAATCATGAAGAAGTCAATCTGATTGGGGTTGAAGCTGCTGGAAAAGGATTAGATACCAAAGAACACGCTTCAACGATCACCAAAGGAGTCGAAGGTGTCATTCACGGGATGAATACGATTTGTCTTTTCGAAGAAAACGGAGAAATATCACCGGTATATTCGCTTTCTGCGGGATTGGATTATCCAGGAGTAGGCCCGGAACACGCTTATCTACATGAGACAAAGAGAGTCAAATACGTTAGTGCGACTGATGAAGAAGCGGTCAGAGCATTTGAGGTATTGTCAAGAGTGGAAGGGATAATCCCAGCCATTGAATCAGCGCACGCATTAGTTGAAACGATCAAACTTGCGCCAAAACTGAATAAAGATCAGATAATTGTCGTCAATCTTTCTGGAAGAGGCGATAAGGATGTCAAACAAATAGCTAAATATAGAAACTATGAACTGGTAGACTAATGCATTTATTCTATATATTTGAATTGAGATTTAGCATTGAATGTAGATATCAGCCTTAAATCATCTACTTGAAATATGTCACAATATAGTTAGAATGACAGAAGTTATAATTACCAGATTAGCCAAAATGAATTGATACAAATACTTTAAGTCGGAAAAGAGTTTTCTAAATGTCTTTTTCACCGAAAATGATAAAAAAACTCCCATTTCATTTGCTTTCTCACTAAATGGGAGTCTTTTTGTTTTTATACTTAACTCTTACACTTCAAGATTTGTCTCTTTCACGGAGAAGTCCATTTGATGCACATGCTCTTTCAAAGGCAGGATCTTGTCATGGACGGTATCGATAATTCAATTGGTCGCGGTGTGATCCAAAGATGGTATCATGTCCATCAAGCAAATACGCTTGTCACACCGCTACGGATTTTTGCCCGATGGATAGATAATCTGGAAATCAACTTTCTAATACCGATTCTTTTCCGCTTCAATCGTTTTATTATACACGTTGTCCAGAATATCATAATGATTAATTTTCCTAGATTTCCGGGATGAAAGTTATAAAACGATAAATTTTTGTTTTGGCGTAGAATCATTCTAGAGTGAAAACAAAGTATCTTTGATCAGTTCACCAACGGTAGGATGGGGATAGACAAGGCGAGACAATGTTTTGACTGTCAGTTTTAGATCGATGGCCATCGAGAGCGTCAAGATGATCTCGCTGGCATACTGCATTGCCAAATGAGCACCCAAAAGCGTGTTGCTTTTTTTGTCGACGATAAGTTTGATGAGTCCGTTTGAATCATCGTTTTCAGCGATGTGTCTTCCGGAATAAGCAACGGGAAGACTCACCATTTGACAATCAAAGCCTTTGGCTAACGCTTCAGTTTCAGTCAAGCCGACCGTGGCGAGTTCCGGCGTGGTGTAGACGACCGCAGGAATCGCTTCATACTGGATCGAGTCCGTTTCGCCAAGCATGGTATTAATAGCGACTTCCGCTTCCCGATAGGCGGTATGGGCGAGCATCGATTTGCCATTCACATCGCCTACAGCATAGACATTCTCAATGTTGGTACGAGACTGTAAATCTGTGACAATCGCTTTGTTCTTAGCGAGTTCGACACCGACGTTTTCAAGCCCGAGTTGTTCGGTTGCCGGACGGCGGCCGATTGATAAAAGCAATTTGTCATGTTCAAGAGTCTGCTCTTGAAAATCCTTCTCAAAGGTGATTTGTTGAGCGTGAATTTGAGTGACTTTGCTTGAAAGATGGAATGTGACGCCTCGTTTTTCCAATGATTTTTGCAGTGCTTCGGTCAGATCGGGATCAATATTGCCAGCGATTTTTGGTAACATTTCTACGACGGTGACTTGACTCCCGACAGTTTGAAAATAAGCCGCCATCTCCAAGCCAATGATTCCCGCCCCGACGATGGTCAACTTTTCTGGAATCGTTTCAAGATCCAAAATTTCTCGACTGGTAAGAATATTGCCGGTTGCCAAAGCTTCGTTCAAACCATCAATCGGAGGAATGATGGGAACGGAACCAGTTGCTATCAACAAGCGCTTTCCTAAGAAACTGGTTTGGTCAACTTGGACCATAAAACCTTCTTTGGTTTTGCTGACAATGCTGGCTACCCCGTTGATGACAGTCACTTGACGTTGTTTCAATTGTTGAGCAACGCCGGCAACCAGACGCCTGACAACCCGATCTTTGCGTTTGAGAACGGCCTTTTGATCGAAGTTGACTTTCTCAGCTTGAATGCCATAGGTTGCGCCGTGAGTGGCGTGATCATAAAATTTGGCGCTGTTTAAAAACGCCTTGCTAGGAATACACCCTTCGTTCAGGCATACGCCCCCTAATTTTCTCTTTTCGATTAACAAAGTGTGGTAACCAGCATGGGCTGCTCTTTCCGCCCCGTGATAACCGCCAGGGCCGCCACCGATTACGATAAGATCATAAGTATCCATAATGAGATCCTCCTTATTCTGACCGACAAGGTCTTTTTAATTTTTATCAGGGAATGCTTATATACACAGCTTCAATTCTTGTAATGTCAGATTGGCCCCTTTGTATGGGGTGTGATGATACAATCACATGATTTAGGAAGGACGATGGCTTCGCTAATACCCATGCGCACTTTGACCATGAATTCAATAACACACAAGCTATCAATTTTGATCAAAAAGAATTGAGGAGCCAATTGAGAAGTTGTCGATTCGGTTTCTTTGATTATAGAATTATATCCGTTGATTTCAACTGGACAAAATTCTAATCGTCAATAGTAGATAGTAAATAAACAATCGCTTGAATATTTTGAAGTGTCGTTTGTGATTTGGATTGAGCTTCTTCAACCAACGAGCGCCATATTATGATTGGAACCCAGTCTTCTGGACATCTCGGTGAATCATTCTTTCGAAGGATATCTTGTTTCTCCTTTTAATACTTGACCGATTATTCAGATGTTACTTTGATAATTATAGCATATTTAAAACCCATTTTGGGCAATAATGCATGGGAAACTCGAGATCGTCATTTTGGGATAATCTTATTATAATATGGACTTTGAAAGTGTCTCAAGGGTTGTGGTCAAACAAAGGAAGAGAGAGAATTACGTTCTATAGTTGATATACGTTGTTGAAGCATTGAGTGGTGGACATTCAAAACGGCTTAGAATCGCAGTAATATGCTTCTCGGAAATGGTAATGTGATATAATTATAATAACATACTTGGAAAGAAGGAAAACAGATTGAAAGTATTAGTGACAGGAGCCAACGGGTTTCTTGGATGCCACGTCGTTCGCGCTCTCCTCGAAGCAGGATATGAAGTCAAAGCGTTCATTATGGAAAACACCTCTGAAGAATGTCTTCGCGGACTCAAATATGAGGTTTTCAAAGGGAACCTTCTTAACCGTGAAGACATTAGAAACGCGCTCGATCATTGTGATATTGTGATCCATACCGCCGCAATCACCGATGTTTGGCCAACAAAAAACGAGCTATCATGGAAGATTAACTATGAGACGGTGAAAAACCTAGCAAGTGAAATCGAAAAGAAACCGATCAAGAAATTTATCCATGTTGGAACAGCCAACTCGTTTGGGTTTGGCACCAAAGAAAAACCAGGAACAGAGGCAGATGTTTACACGTGCGGGAAGTATGGATTGGACTACATGGATTCTAAGAAAGCCGCCCAGGACTATTTGCTGAGCCAAGCCCATCAAACAAAATCTCTCCCTGTTGTCATTATCAACCCGACATTCATGATTGGCGAATATGATGCGAAACCAGGGCCCGGAGAAATGATCATATCGGTGATGAAGAGAAAAGTACCTGGATATGCAGTTGGCGGAAGGTGCTTTTCTTCGGTCAAGGACGTTGCCAAAGCCTGTGTTAACGCGATTGATTTGGGAAAGGTTGGCGAATGCTACATTACAGGTGGAACCAATCTTTGTTACAAGGAATTCTTCTCTTTGATCGGCAGTTGTGCAAATGTCAAACCGCCAAAATGGAAGATTCCGACGCCAATAGCGATCCTATTCGCGGCCTTGATGGAGTTTATTGCATGGGTAGTGAGAAAAAAACCTAAACTTACAAGAGCCATGGCTAAGATATCCGGAGATGGCCACTATTATGCTTCTGCTAAAGCGATTCGCGAGCTTGGGTACTCGCAAAGCAACTTGAAAGATGCCCTGAAAGAAGCAATTGAGTGGTACATCGACAACGGATATCTTGAATAGGAGGAATAATTTTGAGATACTT
>JAQVPE010000025.1 GCA_028702245.1 Candidatus Izemoplasmatales bacterium | reverse complement strand
ATCAAATCTTGTAACATTTCGGTATCGTTGATATCTAGTTCTTCCTTTTTGATATCAATTGAAATGACTTCTTTTGTGCCTTTGACGGCAACCTTGACAACCGAGCCGCCGGATTGACCATAAAAAGTAGAAGCATTTATTTCGGCTTGCGCTTTTTTGAGATCTTCTTGCATCTTTTGGATTTTCTTGATCATTTGGGGATTAATCATCTCAATCAACTCCTAGAGGTCTATTTTTTAACTTTGACGAAATCGCCGAAAAGATCAATTGCATCAACGATGATTTTTGGCTCTTCCTCTATGGTCTTTTGTTCAATCTTGTTAGAGACATCGCGAAGATCATCACAAACAATGGGCGACAATTTGATATTGCGCTTACCTTGTCGCCACTGGGTCGAAAATTCGTCAACTATTCCCATAAACAAGTCTTCAGGAAGAGCGATATACTCAATTTTGCGTTCAAAGGTTTTATAAAGAACTTCTTTGACGATTTCTTTGACATTTGGCTTCATCAGTTCATTGCAGACGCTGGGACTCGCAAATGTCAATATCACATTTTTGAAGGAGCTGGCAGCTACAGTTCCACTTTCAAGCTTCAAGGCATATTGGCGGTAAGTTCCTCCGAGATGGGTTTTTCCAAGTCGATACCAGTTTTCATTCAAATATGCTTTGTCGTCGCGATTGCCGTTATTGAGAACATCTTCAACAAATTCGATTTTGTAGGTATTGCTGATGTCACCGCAATAATCTTTGATTTCTTCTTCGTCTGGTTGATCATCATTTTCGCTTAGAGCTGGATCTTCTTCGGGAAAAACGACATCCAATGGTTCAACGGGAGCTTCTTGTTTTACTTTTAGTAAAACAACATCTTCTTTCGGAATTTCTGTTACTTGCGGTCTTGTTCTTTCGGCCGTCTCAAGTTCAGTAAGCCTGTTTTCCAATCGCTCGATTTCGTTCAAGATTTTGGCGTCGCTTGCAATTTCACCGTCTGTCATTCTGATGAATGCGAGTTCAAGATACAGTCTTGGCGCATTGCTCCATTTGATTTCGTTGATCGCCTTAATCAGAATTTCGATATTGAAAAACACCCTTCGGTTACTGATTGATTTGGCAAGGGATCTAAATTTTTCGTTATCGAAAACGATGTCGTTGCCATCAATATTGCCAACATTTTTGTACATCAAAATGTTTCTGAACAAATCCAAGAGGCTGACGGCAATTTTATGAACTTCTTTGCCTTCGGCAATCAGTCCGTCCATTGCTTTGATCGCTTGAGTAGAATCCATTGCGATAATGGCATCGATAATCTCCATTTGTTTCTCAAAAGAGACCGCTCCGCAAATCTGGTTGACATCATCGATTTTGATGTATTCCGGACTAAATGCCCTTGCTTGATCTAGGAGACTGATTGCATCGCGAAGCGAGCCTTCGGCGAAAACAGCTATTTGTTGCAAGGCATCTTCATCAATGGTGATCTCTTCTTTGAGGATAATCTCGTGTAATTTCCCCAATATATCAGCGTTTGATATTGTCTTGAAGTCAAATCGCTGGCACCTTGAATGGATCGTCAAAGGAATTTTCTGCGGCTCGGTCGTACAGAGTATAAAAATGACATGGGCCGGCGGCTCCTCAAGCGTCTTGAGAAGAGCGTTAAAAGCTCCCGGCGACAGCATATGAACTTCGTCGATAATGTATACTTTGTATTTGACATATCCCGGCAGATACTTAACCTTGTCTCTGATTTCTCTAATCTCATCGACACCATTATTGCTGGCGGCATCGATCTCTATAACGTCGCTGATTGTTCCGTCTTGGATACCCAAGCAGTTTTGACATTTGTTGCAAGGATTCGAAACCGGAGCGTGCTCGCAGTTTACTGCCTTGGCGAAAATCTTGGCAATAGAGGTTTTCCCGGTTCCTCTAGGTCCGCTGAACAAATAAGCATGCGAAACCGTGTTGCTTTGGAGCGCATTCTGAAGAGTGGTCGTAATATGACTTTGGCCGGCGACTTCGGTGAAGTTGGTCGGTCTATGAATTCGGTAGAGGGCTTTGTAACTCATCGGTCATCGCCTTTCTCAATCAATGTGTTTCTTTGCATATTTATATTAGAAACACTGTGATTGCGTTTAATCAGACTGAAAATTTCGTCATAAAATTAATCTGTCTTCAGACAATTCTATGGTGTATCCATTATACTACAATTGCTCGTTTTTTTCACTCTCCGGCAATGAATTATCCGAAGTTTTACGTACGTATCTGACGTGTTCGATAACATATGACATCGCTCTGGCTTCTAGGGTTTGGGGACGGAATTTTTTCTCCAACTTTTCAATTGTCCATTGTTCTGTCTCTCCGTTTTTTGCTATTTGATAGGCGATTTTCAAAGAAGTTTGAAATTTCTGGTCTTGTTGGAGTTTTCGATAATCCTCAAGAATAAAAGCGTTGGAATCATGCATTTTCTTGTTGATCTCGCGGACAAACTCGGCCTCATAGTCGACTTTTCGCTTTTTATTCGCTATTTTGTCAAGCAAAAAATCGCCTAACCAATAAATGCCGGTAAATACAAGCGGAACAAAAAACAAACTTGTGAGTTCCGCTATTTCCGCTTTATCTGTCAAAACCATATATAGCGTGTACCCGGCCACAATAATAACCGACAACAGGAAAATAAATAGATAGTACTTGATTGGTTTCATCTGTCTTTTCACGATATCACCCAAAAGTATTATACAATAGATAGAGCTGATTATGGTAAAATAAATGTGGTGATTAATATGATTCTTGACACAATCGTCGGAAAGGCAACCGCTTCCGGACCCGCAGCTTTGAATATCATCCGCATATCAGGCGATGAAGCGATCGCCATTGTTGATCGTGTTTTTAAAGGTGAAAATCTTCTTCTGGCTGAAAGCCACACTATTGCCTATGGTCATATTCGTGATAAGAACCATGATATCGATGAAGTAATGGTCTCAATATACCGGAGGCCTCGTTCTTTCACTGCCGAAGATACGGTTGAAATCACCTGTCATGGCGGCGATTTCGTCGCTTCAGAAATCATCAGAGTGCTTCTAAGAGAAGGCGCTAGACTGGCTTACCCAGGAGAATTCACCCGCAGAGCGTATCAAAACGGTAGGATTGACCTCACCGAAGCGGAAGCTATCATGGATGTGATCAACGCCAAAACAAGTTCTCAACTATCACTGGCTCAAAATGCAATCGGCGGCGCGAAAAAAGAGACCATTCAAAAACTACAAAACCAGTTGCTAGGAATTATAGCGGAAATTGAGGTCAACATTGACTATCCCGAATACGATGACAGACCGAAGGTAACTAACAAAATCATTCTTCAACGGTTAACTTCTTTGATAGAAGAAATTAAATCTTTGATCAATAACGCTTCAACCGGAAAAATAATACGCGAAGGGATCAAAACCGTTATCGTCGGAAAACCCAACGTCGGAAAGTCCTCGCTTTTAAACTCTCTCATCAAGGAAGATAAAGCGATTGTGACCGATATCTCCGGCACAACCAGAGACCTTGTCGAAGCCGAGCTCAATCTTAATGGTCTTTTAATCAAACTTATCGATACCGCCGGCATCCGTGATACAAGCGATATTGTCGAGAGTATCGGCATTGAGAAAACCAAAAAAGCCATTTCCGAAAGCGACTTGGTTTTGCTTGTGCTCGATCAAAGCGATCACCTGACTGATCTTGACTTCAAGTTGTTGGAAATTACTAAAGATAAAAAACGCATCTTAGTCGGCAACAAGGTCGATCTTGGAATGCGGGCGGAACTGAAAAACGAGAACGTGATTCCGGTATCCGCAAAAAACAATATTGGCCTTGATGTATTGAGCAAAGCTGTTGAATCGCTGTTTCTTGGAAATCTTCAATTGAATGAACCCGTTACCTTGTTCGATAACGTCAGACACATCGCAAAACTTGAAGAAGCGTTGGTATCTCTCGAAGAAGCCGAAAAAACAGCTCTTCAAGGATTGCCTGTCGATGTAATTGGCATCGATCTCAACGATGCTTGGCGATATTTGGGAGAAATCACCGGTGAAAACGCATCTGATTCTTTGCTTGATACTTTGTTTTCCCGTTTCTGTCTTGGCAAATAATGTTTCACGTGAAACATCATTAAACATAAAAGATGGCGTCATCAAGCTGTTTTGCTGTGATGACGCCATTTATATCAGTTTTTGTCAAGAAAACTATGGGTTTCCTCGTCATCGTAATAACCTAAGATCCCGTTGATGTTGACGTTCTCCGCCGCGCGAAAGATATTGATATCAATATTCTTATATTTCGAACGAAGTGATTCAATCAATCTTTTCATTTCTTCCCTCTTCGATTCGACATTGGCGGTCTCGGCCGGGCAGCCGCACCCGACAATATCAATTTTATGATACCGAGCAAATCGGATAACGTCTTTTTCCTTGATCAAATACATTGGCCTTATCAATTCCATATTGTCAAAGTTTTCGGCCTTTGCTTTTGGCAACATGGTTTTGAAACATCCGGCGTAAAAGATATTCAAAAGCGTCGTTTCGATGACGTCGTCAAAATGATGCCCTAGAGCGAGCTTGTTGCAACCAAGTTCTTTGGCTTTACTATAAAGAACCCCCCGGCGCATCCTTGCGCAAAGAAAGCACGGGGCATCCGGAGCCATACTGCTAGCGGTCGCAAACAGTTTTGCCTGAATAACTTCGGGTGTAATGCCCAGTTTTGCGTTGTTTTCTTTTTGGATGGACAGTGTTTGCTCGGTGTAGCCGGGATCGATCATCACAAATTTTAGTTCGAATTGTAAATGACCGTATTTTTGA
The DNA here is from genome assembly GCA_028702245.1 of Candidatus Izemoplasmatales bacterium. Taxonomy (GTDB): domain Bacteria; phylum Bacillota_I; class Bacilli_A; order Izemoplasmatales; family Hujiaoplasmataceae; genus JAAYZB01. The sequence goes on along the minus strand of JAQVPE010000025.1, from coordinate 4,238 downwards.
AATACTTGAAAAAGTTTGGCCATAAGCAATGAATCTTTTCCCCCGCTTATGGCAACACAAACGCTATCGCCATCAGATAACAACCGATAGTCATCCACAGCCTTGATAAATTTGCCATACAAAGGTCCTTTGAATGTTTTCATTAGGCTTCTTTCAACTAGTTCATCGCGCGATAACTGACGCATCCTTATCACCTCCGGCTTAATCATTATACCTTTATTTTCAATGAATGTAAACCTGATGGTAATTCAAAATAATTTCAAATAATTTCAAATAATTGTTGAATAACAACTAATCAGGTGATATAATTATTAATAGATAAAAGTATGATATAATGGAGGTTGAGATTATGATGAATTTCACCTGGGCTTCAAAGAAACCTTTGGATGAGATCGCGACTTTGTACGAAGCAAATATCACGTTGAACAAATCTGCGACTTCGTACTTTGAAAATGCATATGTGGTGCTGCTTGGTCTAGATCGCGATAATTTGGCGATTGCTGTCAAGCCAATCACCAAAGAAGAAATCAAACTTGGGTATGTCCCTGAGGCCCAGCAGCACAATATCACCGTAAAATCCAGTTACTCGCGCATCTGCAACAAGCTTTTCCTAAAAGACGTTGCTAGCTTGCTCGGCTTGGAGTTTGGCAACAATCAGTCTTACAAGTTTAGGGCCTCTTGGAACGAGAAAGAAAAGGCCTTGATCATTGATTTGAAGAATAGTGAGGTGTGATAATATGTTTCTTGCTATCGATCCCGGAACCATGATGATCCTAATATGGTTTGCGGTAATTGTCCTTGCCGGTATTATTGAGGCGTCGACTATGGATCTAACCAGCATCTGGTTTTCGGCCGGAGCGTTTGTTGCGCTTATCATCTCCATTTTTTGGAAAGAACTGTATGTCCTTCAAATCGTTGTATTCTTAGTTGTTTCTGTCCTTTTGCTTCTTGGGTTGCGCCCGGTGTTCAAGAAATATATCAAGAAAAACGAGATCAAAACAAACGCTGATAAATTGATTGGAAAAATTGCAATCTGCGTGAAAGCAATTCCTGCAGGTGAACGTGGCGAAGTCAAGATTGACGGCAAAATATGGACCGCCATCGCCAATGAGACTATCGATATCAATACTAGGGTGGAGGTCTTGGCTATCGACGGCGTCAAACTTGTGGTCAAGAAAGGCGAATGAACGCCGGTTTTCTCCGGAGATCCTTCTCCTCGCTGGCCGACATCTTAATCGTTGTTCTTATCGTTTATCTGACCTTTCTTCTGTTTGGCAGACTTATTCTCAGAAACCAAGTCGATCATTTTGATGAAATGTATCCCCCATACCAAGAAATGCTGGATGTTTACAACGACGATCTTACGGCGATAGGCGAAGAATATACGGCTCAGATGACTTTGGCCGGTGACAATGATGAATTGAAAGCCGAAGCGCAGTTGGCTCATCAGAAAAAACTGCAAATCCTCGAAATGCAAAACACAACCGACATTGAACCGTTCAACCGCGAGTTGTCACGTTACTTTCTTTCCATAGTCTATTATTTTGCTCTTGGATTTCTTATCCTAGTAACCATTTACGCTCTTGCGTTTAAGGGTAGAACCTTGGGAAGAAAAATCATGCAAGTCAGACTCGAGGGCCCGGTTCATTCATTAAGCGTCTTCTTCCACGATGTGGTCTTCAAGTATTTCTTCATTATCGTCGTCTTTGTGGTTAGTCCGTATGGTGGTATCGCGCTTCTATTTCTATCTTTGATAATCGATCTAGTCTTGATTTCTTTTACCAGAAAAAAGGCTACCCTGCGCGATATCCTGTTAAAAATTAATGTTGTAAAAACCGGTTATGGTTATTAAAATATAAAATATATATATAAGGAGGAATCAACATGTTTCAACCATTGTTTCTCGACATCAGCATTCCTGGACTCGTCATTCTGATCGTAGTCCTAGTCATCATCCTTGTTTACGTTGGCACCAGAATCAAAATCGTCCCACAAGCAACTCAGTACGTCATCGAAAGATGGGGTAGTTATTACACCACCTGGAACGCTGGCCTTCATTTCCTGTTTCCGTTCTTCGACAGAATCAAAAGAACCTATAACGCTAGAGGCCAAATCGCCGATCACATCATTTTGAAAGAACAAGTTCTCGATTTTCCCCCGCAAGCCGTTATCACCAAAGATAACGTGACCATGCAGATCGACACTGTCGTCTTCCTGCAGATCACCGATTCCAAACAATACGTTTATGGTGCGGAAAATCCCGGTTTGTTGATCGAACATCTCACTGCTACGACACTCCGTAACATCATCGGCGAACTCGAACTCGACCAAACCCTGACGAGCCGCGATCTGATCAATGAAAGAATGCGTATCATTCTTGACGAAGCTACCGACCCATGGGGCATCAAAATCAACCGCGTGGAACTCAAAAACATCATTCCGCCAAAAGAAATCCGCGAAGCGATGGAAAAACAAATGCGCGCCGAGCGTGAACGCCGTGAATCGATTTTGATCGCTGAAGGTAAAAAGGCTGCCAACATCCTCGAAGCCGAAGGTGAAAAGGCCGCAGCTATTCTTCGGGCGGAAGCCAAGAAAGAAGCCGCCATCCGCGAAGCGGAAGGTCAAGCAGAAGCTATCGTCAAGGTTCAAAAAGCGACCGCACAAGGTCTAGAATTGATCCGCGAAGCTAAAGCCGATAAAGCCGTTCTCACAATCGAAGCATATAAAGCTCTTGAAAAAGTATCGAACGGCCAAGCGACAAAGATCATCATTCCCTCCGAACTTCAAGGTGTGGTAGGGATGGCAAGCGGACTTATCGAAGCGTTGAAGGATCCAAAGAAATAATAATCTTCAATCAAAAAGTCGAACTTATCGGTTCGGCTTTTTTTATGATTTTTATGCGACGGGTTCGGCTTTGTTAATTGAAAACTGTTCCAAAAGGAAAACTCTAGTCGGGTCGATGGTCAAAACGGTCGGCCTTTCTACAACATATGAATTTACCACAACGCTGTTTAAATCGATTGTAATCAATGAGATAACCGGATACTCGCCGGTGAACTTGTAATTGACCTCGATGCCTGAACTTTTCTCACCGCCGTAAAATTTGGTGCCGGTTGTGTTTCCTGTCAAATAGGTTGTGCCAACACTGCTCAAATAATCGTTGAAATTTCTGGTTTCAGTCATTTCAATGTCCAAACTGATTTCGCCGTGTTCAATCGGATTAGCTTCAGAAAACCCAACCATTTGTCCCCCGGTATAAACCGCCCTAGAGTATTGATGATCGTGTCCGGCAAGAACAAGATCGACATCGAACTCATCAAAAATAGGCACTAGTTGGTCTCTTACGGTTCCCGTATCATATGACAAACTATATGGGCCACGGTGAAGCATGACGATTTTCCATGGTTTATTTGTGTTTTCAAGGTCGATTCTAAGCCAGTTTTCGAGTATCGCGGCATTGGTTTCATCATAAACGCTACAAGTCGTATAACCGCCGCCATTGCAGTACATCTCGGTATTGATCACAACAAAATGAGCTTGTCCATAATCGAAACTATAGGTTTTGCCATTATCAAAATCAGGACTTCTTAGATCAGAATCTAGTTCATCAAACAGATCGTAAGTCGGACCGTTGTTGGGGAGATTCAGATAACCGTCATATTCGAGATTCTGGATCCTTTCTTCATCGAAATTGCCAATGTCATGATTCCCCGAGGTCGCTGCGAGCGGTTTGTTAAATGAATAAACCGAGGAATAGCGGAAAAACCATTCCCATTGGCTTTTGATGTCGGCATCATTGACGATATCGCCGGGAATCATCACAAAATCGTAGTTTGTTTGGGCATAGTCTAGTACCGAAATCATCGCTGCGCCATAAAGCCTGTATGCATAATCCCAATTACCTTGTGGGTCGGGGAGAAACATGAAAGTGAAGCTTTCCGCTTCCGCCTGGGGCATCGTGAATTCGTAATAAGCGCTTGTTTCTGAAAGATCGGTGTTTGTCACACGGTAAACATACGTTTCTCCGGGCGTGAGATCGGTGATTGTGCAAGCGTACAAATATGCTTGTTTACTACGAATAGGCCGGTGTTTTGAAGTAGCTTCGTGCCTGTTATAAGTTTCGGCACCTTGAGGAGCGATTTCAACGAACCCTCCTGAATCTGATGGCATTTCAAAATTGAAGCCCATTTTGGTGGCGGGATCGTCGGTGATGAAAAGCGCGACCCGGTATGGGTTAT
>JAQVPE010000024.1 GCA_028702245.1 Candidatus Izemoplasmatales bacterium | reverse complement strand
CCGGCAGGATCGAGATCACCGTCGGCGGTGTCGGTCACAACATCGCCCTTGTGTTGGCGGCACTTGGGATGCAAGTGGATTTGGTGAGTCCTTTGGCCGATGACGAATTCGGCAAAATTATCGGCAGCCTTCTTAAAGACGCTCCCTTTCGTTTTCATCCGCTTCGGAAGAACAAAGGTAAAACACCAATTTATCTAGCAGCTTGTGACGACCATGGCGTTCTTGAACTTGGCATCAATGATTTTTCATTGCTTGATCGTTTTAACAGTGAGGATCTGACTATTATTAGCAATGTCCTTGTAAACGCCGACGCGCTTGTTCTCGATGCGAATCTACCGCAAAAGCTCATCGCTTTCTTACTAGAAGTGAAGCCTCTGATCCCCGTCTATTGCGATGGTGTCAGTCAAAAGAAGGTTCTGAGATTCAAGCCTTATCTCGACAATATTAGCGCCATCAAAGTCAACCGAAAGGAACTTTTGTCCCTTTATGGCCTAAAGGCCTCAACTGACGATACTGAAATCAGTAAGTTGATAAGCGGGGAAGAAGCCTCATTCATCGTCACTAATGGCAGTGAGCCATTAATCTATAACGATAACGGAAAGATCGCTTCAGAAAAACCAAAGACACCGATGAAGTATTTGACAAGCACCGGTGCCGGCGACGCGTTATTTGCCGGATATATCCACGCCATTGAATCAGGCTTGTCCAAGGATGAGGCAATCAGACGCGGTCTCCAACTCGCCCGCATGACTTTTGAAAACGGCCTGGCCAAACTTGGCCAGTTGCCACTAGATCACATTTTAGAAGAGGAGTGTGCTCGAAATGGCCAATGAAACGATTGAAATCATAAGGAAACGCCGAAGTGTTCGTAGTTATCTGGACAAACCGATTCCCGAAGAAGACCTTAAGCAAATCATCGAATGCGGAGTGCTTGCGCCTTCTGCGAGAAACAAACAAAACTGGCATTTCACGGTGATCACCAACAAAGAAGTAATCGATGAGATCAATCGGCTTGCGCTCGAGGGAATGGAAAAACTTGGCATCCAAAAAGATGCGGGATACCATCTTTTTTTCCACGCTCCGGTCGTTGTTATAATGAGTTCGGTTATCGAAGGTTACAGCGAAATGAACTGCGGATGCGCCCTCGAAAACATGGCGATAGCCGCCAAATCTCTCGGCATCGACTCCTGTATCGTCGGGCAGAGCCGCTATATGTATCAACAAGACAACGTCAACGAAGTCAATCGCTTTCTCAAAATTCCTGACGGCTATCAACACGACGCCTCAATCTGCTTTGGCTATTGCGAGGGGGATTCTCCGGAAGTCAAACCAAGGCGGGAAGGCATTGTCGACTATATTCGCTAGCCATCAAATTGATTGATTATTCATCGGCAGATCAGGAGGAAGAACCATGTGGAAAAATACTTACCATGAGTGGCTGCGTCATGAAGGTCTAGAAGCGGATCTTCTTGAAGATTTAAAAAACAAGTCCGAAGCTGAACTTGAGGACATGTTTTACACTTCTTTGGTATTTGGGACCGGAGGGATGCGCGGCTTGCTTGGCTCCGGCACCAACCGTCTCAATATCTACACGATCCGCAAAGCCAACGTTGGCTTGGCCAAGTACCTCTTGGATACTTATTCGGCCAACGAACTCCATAGAGGCGTTGTCATCGCCCACGACAACCGCAAGTACTCGCGCGTCTTCGCCTTTGAATCCGCCAAGGTCCTCGGGGCATACGGAATCAAATCATTCATCTTTGACTCTCTCAGGCCGACACCGGAATTATCGTTTGCGACCAGATACCTAGGAGCCATCAGCGGCATCGTCATCACCGCCAGCCATAATCCTCCGAACTACAACGGTTATAAAATCTATGATGAGTACGGCTGTCAGTACACGCCGCAATACGCCGAAAAGATTATTAGGGGAGTCGAAGAAGTCAAAGATGTTTTTGCAATCGGCACGAAAACGATCAATGAACTAGAAGCTGAAAATCTGCTCGAAGAAATCGGTCCAAAAATCGATGAAGCCTATCTCGACTACTTAGTTAAACTCCAAATCCATCCCGAAGTCGACAAATCGATCAAAATCGTCTTTACGCCTCTTCATGGCACGAGTTCGATGATCGCTCCTAAACTTCTTAAAAAAACCGGGTATGATGTCGCCTTTGTCGAAGAACAAATGATTCCGGACCCCAACTTTTCAACCGTCAGCTCGCCAAACCCTGAAAATCCGATGGCGTTTCAACTGGCCGAAGCTCTAGGAAAAAAGATCGATGCGGACTTGTTGATAGCGACCGATCCTGACGCCGATCGGCTCGGAGTCGCCGTCAAGATGGACTATGGCTATTACTATCTTTCCGGAAATCAGACCGGAGCGATTCTAATCAACTACATCTTAAACGAGAAGAAGAAGTTGAATGCGCTGCCCGCAAAAGGTGTCGTCTATAACACGATCGTCACGTCCGATCTAGGCGCCAAGATCGCCCGTTCTTTTGGCCTTGAGGTCGTGTCGACCCTCACCGGATTTAAGTATATCGGTGAACAGGCGCGTTATCTCGAGGGTACCGACAAAACCTTTGTCTTTGGCTATGAGGAATCTTTTGGCTACGTTATCGATGATAATGTTCGCGATAAGGACGCCTTACAGGCTTTGCTCATCGTTTCAGAAGCTGCTTCTTTCTATAAAGAAACAGAAGGAAAAACTTTATACGACAAACTTCAGGATATCTTCTTGCGCTATGGATATCATTCCGAGACGCTCAAAAACGTCGAACTCACTGGCGTCGAAGGGAAAAAAAGAATCAATCGCATCATGGATTACTTCGTTAAAAATCATCTTAAAACGATTGCCGGAAGAAACGTTCTCTGGATTGAGGACTACAATCAAAAGCTGATGTTCATTGGCGAAGAGCAAAAGACTTTGACACTGCCCCGCTCGGATGTCATCAAATATATGCTTGCGGACGATTCCTGGTTTGTCCTACGCCCGTCGGGAACCGAACCGAAACTGAAAATCTACGTTGCCTCGAGCGGTAAAACCGCCGGCGAGGCCAACGGCAGTATCAGAGAAGTGCTTGACGTACTAATGAAAATGATTCATACCATCAGTTAGGAGGCCGAAAATGGGACCAGTTTTGATCGCTATCGGCATTTTGGCTGGGTTGATGGCTCTTTTCATCATCACTTACAGCCTCAACGCCAAAACCCCTCCCCCTGAAGGATGCCAGAATCCTGAAGACTATTCCGGATGCGAATCGTGTTCTGATTATTCTTGTCTCGTCAAAGTCAGGATGGAAACGAAGGAACAACATGATCGGCAATGACTGGGATCAACTCCTCGATTCGGAGTTCAAGAAAGACTATTTTCAAGAGCTGACCCGAAATATCAAAGAGGAGTACCGAAGATATGCTTGTTATCCACCTATCCATGAAGTATTCAACGCTTTCAGATATTCAAGTTACGACCATACGAAAGTCGTCATCATGGGACAAGACCCCTATCATGGGCCTGATCAGGCGATGGGGCTTCTGTTTTCGGTCCGTAATGGCGTAGCCTTTCCGCCATCGCTTGAGAATATTTTAAAAGAACTTAAGAACGATCTTGGTTATGAGATTCCCAAATCTGGCGATCTCACCGCTTGGGCTAAGCAAGGTGTTCTCTTGCTTAACGCCATTCTTTCCGTCCGTGAGCATCAGCCGCTTAGCCATCGTCAATACGGATGGGAAAGGTTCACTGACCATGTGATCGAACTCTTGAATGAGAAGGATTCCCCGATTGTCTTCGTTCTTTGGGGAAGTTACGCTAGAGGCAAACGTCTTTTGATCACCAATCCCCAACATCATCTGATTGAAAACGTCCATCCTTCACCGCTATCGGCATCCCGGGGCTTTTTTGGTTCAAGGCCATTCTCAAAAATCAACGAGTTTCTCGTTTCCACAAAACAGGATCCGATTGACTTTCGTTTGGAGACATTGTAGAGAAGATGAGAAAAAAAGAAGTTCGAAAACTGATCTTCACTGGGTTAATGGTCGCCATCGGCGTTGTCTTAACCTATTTTTTATCGATTACCATACCACCCAGCGGATCACCGATCATCAGGTTTGGCATCGGCTATCTTCCTCTGATCGTCATCTCCATTTTGTTTGGACCCATCTACGGTCTGATGGGAGGGATCGCTCAGGATTTACTTGGCATCTTCTTGATCGGCGCGCCGATCTTCAGTTATACCTTTTCACCGGTATACACTCTCAACGCCGTATTGTACGGCGTGGTTCCGGGCTTGTTTTTCCGGTACACCGCTAAATGGTCAAAGCGTTTCTTTTTTGTTGGCAACTTCGTTCTTCTATCATTGTTTCTGATTGTGGCGGGTATCTATTTTTTCAATTTGGAATACGTTATTTCACAAACCCTCGGTCAAACAGAAAAGTACTTATTACTGGCTTCAGGGGTTTTCTCCGCTTTGATTCTCGGGTTTTTGAACATCATCGTCAAACGCAATCCTCGCTACGGGGATCAAGGAACCAAACTTCTCTTTGTGGTCATGGTTCTTTATATGCTGGTCTCGCTTGGTACGACACCGCTCCAAATCGCGTTTGTGCAAGCGATACCTTATTGGTCGCTTTTGCCACTGAGGATCGTCAAGATGCCGATCGAGGTCATGGCTTATCTGGTATTGCTGGTAACGATTCTAAAGTTGTTAAGAGAACTGACGGGTGAAAACAGTCAAACGGAAGAATAAAAAGGTTCCTTGAAAACGGGAACCTTTTTTGATATTTAGAATGTGATGATCTTGACTTCGCATTTTTGAAGGTGAAGATTGATGGTATCTAGAGACAATCCGTGGAAGTCGCCGCCGAATTCATAGGTCGAATAGAGCAATTTGCCTTTAGTGTTATGGTTTTTGGCCAACTCGCGAAGCCGGGATATCGATCCGCCAACTTGGATATCATTTTCAAAGTCGGGGTTCATCGCGACGATCAGGATGTCGCCGTTATCCTTGTTGTAATAGCCGAAAGCGATGGCACAAGATTCTTCCCAAAACGAAAGCACAAGCGAAGCTTCCTTGTCCAGCAACTGGGGAAGCCATTGCTTGCGGATTTTTATGATGCCCTGGAGGAGGTCGGCGAGCTCCCACCGTTGGGGATGGAGGTAATGGAAAGCATATTTGTCGAAAAGGGCGAGTTTTCCATAAAATAAATCAGTTTCGGGAAGACTGTATCGGTCGTCAATCGTACAATCGACACCGATATTCATCGGTTGAGTTTCATAGAACTCTTGGCCGGAGTTGATAAAGGGAATCCGGTTTGGCAGCAACATATTGACTACCGTCAGCATCCGCGACAACAGCAATCCGCCATTTCTATTGGCGATACGGGCGCTGTCGTGGGTCTCAGAGCATGCATACATCGGCAGTTCGCTTTCGGTGGCGCGGTTGATAAACTCGCGCAAATAGCCTTCCTTGACGCGCGGTTCCATCCAAAAGCTGTTGCCAACAAGGATATTGTAGCCCAGTTCTTTGGCTGTCTTGGCGTTAGCGGGATTCAACTCTTCGGCGATGAAGCCGAAGTCGTGATCGACATTTCTGGCACTAGCCATGATGTTTTCTAGAAGTGCTTTGGGGAGAGCGTGACCCATGTCGATCCTGGCACCGTCGATTCCATACTTCTTCTGAAATTTGGGAATGATGCCGGAGAGCAGATCCCAGAGCTCGCGGTTTGGTTTTTCTCCCGGATACAAATTGGCCTTGATCGTGTCAAAGAGAATATAAGGGGGAGTATCGGGGTTTTCCAGAAAACTGCGGTTGGCGGTGGGATGGTCGAAATAAAAGCGCAGAAACGTGATGTCGCTCCACGGCGGTTGAATGTCGTTGATATGGTCGGAAAAAGCGGGAGCCACCATCAGACCATAATGCTCTTTGATTGCTTCTTGGAGGTTATCGGGGTTATCTTCAAGCAGTTTTGCCCACAGTGATTCATTTGTGGTTTTGGGGTCTTGTTGGAATAAAGCGAGATGTTTTTTGACAGAAGGCGAAGCATAAACTTTCTCCATATGCTCGGGATTCGGAGGAAGGGTGTTTGGCAAGCCTTCCACCCTGGGAACCTGATACTGATCGAAATCATGAACTTTGATCCAGTAAAACCAATCCGGATGATCTTTGATCAAGGTATTGTCGCGGGCGATCGTCCTAGGCATAATATCAATTGTAACGCGCATTTGCATGAGATGGCAAGCCTCGACGAAAGCCTGGAACTCCTCTTCCAAAGTCAACATGTCTAAACATAGATCGTCTTTCAGATTCGGATCCAGTTCGGTAGACGATGATACTGCGTAGGGAGAGCCCAACTCACCTTTTTTATTGGTTTCCGAATATCTTGTCAAAGGCAATAAATAGATAGTATTGATGCCAAGTTTGTCGAGAAAAGGAAGCAGCGCCAAAGCCTTAACAAAAGTCCCGGTTTCCTTCAAATGGTCGAGATTGTCAAGATCAAGCGAATGGGAACGGTCGTGGTCCCAAGCGGCGCTCGCTCTTGGCATCATCGAGTAGAGCGAGGCCCGGTGGAGCCAATCGCCGCCCTTACTCGTTATTTTCTCGTTATTGATCTTTGACAACGGTTTCTGATAATCGATCTGCGGGTCCTTTTTGACAAGGAAACAGGCGTTGATCAGTGAGCTGTAGAAAGAATAAGGGTTGACGAGCAATTCTTCCGAGGGTAGTCGGCGCATCTCTGGGCCCTGATAATCCCAGGCGTTCCAAATATCGGGAACGGTGAAGTTGATTCTTCCCTCAGGCACTTTGCTTTTTAGAGCATTTGCTAGTTTTTCGAGTTTGCTGACGGCCACTTTATCACCTCGATACTATTATAGCAAACATCGAGGGAATTGCCGCTTCTAATTAGAATATGTAAAGGTTTACAACAAAGACATAGTGCTTTATAATTTGGGCCGATTGTAGTATAATAATGCCGATGGGAGTGTCGATATGAAAAAACCAATCGTTCTCATGGTGCTCGATGGAATAACGTTTGGCACCGACGGTCCGGGCAACGCCTTCAGCTTGGCAAAGAAACCGCATCTTGAACTGCTGTTTGATGAGTATCCTTGGACGATGCTCGAGGCCTCGGGAGAGGCTGTCGGTCTTCCAGAAGGGCAGATGGGCAACAGTGAAGTCGGACATCTCAACCTTGGTGCCGGCAGAATCGTATATCAATCGCTGACTAGAGTCAACGTTGCGATCAAAAATGGTTCTTACAAGGAAAACCAGGCTTATAACAAAGCATTCGAACATGTGAAGAAAGCTGATTCGAAACTGCATGTTTTTGGCCTCCTCTCCGATGGAGGGGTCCATTCTCACATCGAACATATCAAATACTTGTTTGAAGTAGCGAAAGAAAAAGGCGTCGATCGCGCCTATTTTCATGCTTTTCTTGACGGTAGGGACGTGCCTCCGAAATCCGCAGTCACCTACATCGACCAACTAGAACAGTCTTTTTCTGAACATGATTACGGTAAGATCGCGACCGTATCCGGTCGTTATTATGCCATGGATCGCGATAAAAACTGGGAACGTTTACAGCGCGCTTATGACGCTATGACCATCCATAAAGCGCCGGCGTTCACGTCCGCTAGGGAAGGCGTGCTCAAATCATATGAGGACGGCGTCGTCGATGAATTTGTCATTCCTTTTGTCGTAGACACCAAGGGAATGATCGAAAATGACGATGCTATCATTTTTGCGAACTTCAGACCCGACAGGGCTATCGAGATCGGCACCGCTTTTTCCAACCCCAAGCAAGTTCCCTTACTCGATACAGCAAAAGGCCCCAGTAGCGTATTCTTTGTATCGACGATGAAATACTCGGACAAAATCAAAGGACCGGTCGCCTTCGAGTTAAACGATCTATCCGATACTTACGGCGATTATATCGCCGAACTTGGAATGAAGCAGTTAAGGATCGCCGAAACGGAAAAATACGCCCACGTGACATTCTTCTTCGACGGTGGTGTCGACAAGGAAATTCCCGGCGCCAAACGAATCTTGATCCCCTCGCCAAAAGTCGCAACCTATGATCTGAAACCGGAAATGAGCGCCTATGAAATTACCGACGCCTTGATTGAAGAACTAGATAGCGGTGTCTACGACACGGTTATCCTCAACTTCGCCAACGGCGACATGGTCGGTCACACCGGCGTGATTCCCGCTGCCGTAAAAGCCGTTGAGACGGTCGATGCGTGTGTCGGGCGGGTTGTTGACAAAGTGCTTGAACATGGCGGCGTCTGTCTGATCACCGCTGATCACGGCAATTGCGAAAAGATGCTCGACGAAGAAGGCAAACCCTTCACTGCCCATACGACCAACAAAGTCTTCTTGATTGTGACAAAAAGAGGGATCCATTTAAAAGAAGGCGGCACTTTGGGCGATATCGCCCCAACGATGCTCGAACTCCTTGGGCAAGACAAACCCAAAGCGATGACGGGACAGTCTTTAATCCAACATTGATTATAAACTATAAAAATATAGATAAGGAGAAAGATATCATGCCAAATATTACCAGCATCACAGCGAGAGAAGTATTGGATTCAAGAGGTAACCCCACTGTTGAAGTCGAAGTCTTTACCGAATCGGGTGCTTTCGGACGGGCGATCGTGCCTTCAGGAGCCTCTACCGGCGAACGGGAAGCCATCGAACTCAGGGACAATGACAAATCACGTTACTTGGGAAAAGGTGTTTTAAAGGCGGTCAAGAACGTGAACGAGATCATCGCTCCTGAATTGATCGGTTACGATGTGACATTACAGACATTCATCGACAAGTTGATGATCGATCTCGACGGCACACCAAACAAGTCTAAACTCGGCGCTAATGCAATCCTCGGGGTTTCGATGGCTTGCGCAAGAGCGGCCTCCGAATGGATCGGCCTGCCACTATATCTCTATCTTGGCGGCTTCAATGCCAAACAGTTGCCGACACCGATGATGAACATCATCAATGGTGGATCGCACGCTGACAACAACGTTGATTTCCAAGAGTTCATGATCATGCCTGTTGGAGCCAAGACGTTCCGTGAGGCTCTCAGAATGGGAGCTGAAGTCTTCCATAACCTTAAGAAAGTGCTTCACGCTAAAGGCTTCAATACCTCTGTCGGCGACGAAGGCGGTTTCGCCCCGAATCTGGAATCGAACGAAGCCGGTCTTGAAGTGATCGTCGAAGCAATCAAGAAAGCCGGTTATGTTCCCGGACAAGATATTGCCCTGGCGATGGATGTCGCTGCGAGCGAATTTTATGATCCCGAGAAGAAAAAATATGTACTTACTGGTGAAAACAAAGAAATGACCGGGGCTGA
>JAQVPE010000023.1 GCA_028702245.1 Candidatus Izemoplasmatales bacterium | reverse complement strand
AGAAAGCCGGTTATGTTCCCGGACAAGATATTGCCCTGGCGATGGATGTCGCTGCGAGCGAATTTTATGATCCCGAGAAGAAAAAATATGTACTTACTGGTGAAAACAAAGAAATGACCGGGGCTGAACTCGTTGATTTTTATGAAAAACTCATCAATAAGTATCCAATCGTCTCAATTGAAGACGGCCACGACCAGAACGACTGGGAAGGCTGGAAATTGATGACCGAAAGACTTGGCAAGAAAATCCAAATCGTCGGCGATGACATCTTTGTCACCAACACCGCCATTCTCGAAAAGGCAATCAAGATGAATGTTGCCAACTCGATTTTGATCAAGGTCAACCAAATCGGTACTCTCACCGAAACGTTCAATGCGATCGAAATGGCCAAAAGAGCAGGATATACGGCTGTTGTCAGCCATAGAAGTGGCGAAACCGAAGACTCGACGATCGCCGATATCGCTGTCGCTGCGAGTGCCGGACAAATCAAAACGGGTTCGCTTTCAAGAACCGACCGGATCGCCAAGTACAACCAATTGCTCCGCATCGAGGAAGAACTTGACGAAGTTGCCGAATACAGAGGAATGGGCTCATTCTATAATCTTCGTTAACACATTGTTTGCATAATAAAAAAACACGCATTTTGGGGTTCCAAAAGCGTGTTTTTATGTTATAATGATAAGGCACGAAGAAATTGTGCGATCATCTAATGATCGATGTTAATAGGAGGTTCATTATGGGTTGGCTGGATTGGCTGCTTCTCAGTGTGTCTGTATTCCTGATCGCGTTAGTAATGCTTCAGGAATCCAAAGATGACGTCAAGAACACGTTTTCCGGAGAAAAGTCCGAGTTGTTCAAGAACCAGAAACAACGCGGTCCCGAGCTCTTGATGGCGAGAATCACCATGAGCACGACGATTCTGTTCGCGGCTCTCGCGATTTTGGCGATAATCTTCTAGAACACATCAATGTGTTCTTTTTTTTCGAACAATGGGAGAGTAATATGAAACAAAAAATCATCAACTTGCTGAAAAGAAAAAAAGATCAGCCAGTTGGCATCAAGAAGATGCAAAAAGACTTGAAGTTTTCAGACCGAAACAAACTTTTAATGGATCTTCGGTCTCTGATCGATGATGGAACGGTTGTTTCAGTCAACGACAAGTATCTTCTTGTAGAGGGCGAAAACTTCATCGAAGGTGTTCTTGACTTGAAAACAGCCGGCTACGGCTTTTTGGTCAGGGAAGGAATCGCTGAAGACGTCTACATCCAAAGAGGAAAAACCCTGGATGCCTTCTCTGGTGACAAAGTTCTTGTCAGAGTGGTCAATCAATCCGGGTATGGCAAAACAGAAGGCGAAGTCGTCAAAGTCTTGAAACGCGCGCTTGTGAAAGTCGTCGGCGAATACTACCAGGGGGCGATCTTCCCCAAAAGTGGCACTCAGAATGTCTTCTTTAAAGTAACAAATAAGCCCAAAGACCTTGTTGATCATCAACTTGTCTCCGCCAAGATCATCCGCTATGGAAGACAAAACGTCGTCGATTGCGAAATAACCGAGATTCTTGGGCATCGGGACGATCCGGGAATCGACATCATCGAAGTCATCAACAGGCTCGGGATTCCTGAAGTCTTTCCCGATGAAGTGATCACAAGCCTGGACGAGATTCCCGAAATGGTAGCCGATTCTGAAGTTGTCAATCGACGCGATCTCAGAAATGAATTGATTTTTACGATCGATGGCGATGACACCAAGGATATTGACGATGCCATCTCATTGGAAATCAATCCCAGCGGCAATTTTGTTCTCGGCGTCCATATCGCCGATGTCAGTCATTACGTAGTCGAAGAATCACCACTCGATCAAGAAGCTTTTCAAAGGGGAACAAGCGTCTATTTGGCTGATAAAGTGATTCCGATGTTGCCAAGGAAACTCTCAAACGGGATTTGTTCGCTCAACCCCGGCGTTGACCGCTTGACGATCTCTTGCGTCATGGAAATCACAAAAACTGCGGAAGTCATCAGTTACGATATCTTTCCTTCCGTAATCAGAAGCCATCAGCAACTTACCTATGGCGAATGCAACAAGATCCTCGACGGTTACGTTTCTGAGGCAATCACCGATTCAAAGATCATTGAAAACCTCAAACTGATGGCAAAACTTGCGCAAATACTCAAAGAGGTGCGAATCAGAATTGGTTCGATCGACTTTGAGACGATTGAACCGAAGATCAGTTTTGATTACGAAGGAAACGTTACCGATATCAAAATCAGAGATCGCGGTGTTTCCGAGAAATTGATTGAGGAATTCATGCTGGTAGCGAACCAAGTGGTGGCCTCGGACAGCAACGCCCGCGAGTATCCCTTTATCTACCGGGTCCACGAAAAACCCGATCAGGAGAAACTTGCCGCGTTGTTTCAGTTTGCCAAGGAACTCGGGGTTGTGACAGACATTCCCAAGCGGCCAACGCACAAGCACTTACAAAAGCTATTGCTTGATGTCGAGGAATCGGAGTATGACAAGGTCTTCAACACTTTGATGCTCAGATCGATGGCCAAAGCCAAGTATTTTGAGCATAATCTCGGCCACTATGGGCTTGCTTTTACCGACTACACGCACTTCACCTCGCCAATCAGGAGATATCCTGATCTATTGGTCCACCGGATGTTAAGGGCATACCGCTTCAACACGCCAACTATCGACACGCTCGATCATTTTCATGGTGTAGTGCCCAAAGCGGCAATCCAGAGTTCCCTAACTGAAAGAAGAGCCATGCTCGCCGAGCGGGAAGTTGAAGACATGAAGAAAGCGGAGTTTATGGAGAGCCGTCTCAATCAGGTTTTTGAAGGCGTTATCTCCGGATTGACCCGCTTTGGCATGTTTGTGGAACTTCCGAATACGATTGAAGGTTTGGTGCATATCTCCACATTTCCTGAGGCAATCGACTTCAACGAGAAGCAGATGATCTATCTTGGCATTTCCACAAGGACAGTGTATAATATAGGCAAGAAGGTCCAGGTTCGTCTCGTCAGGGCCGACAGACAGCTCGGCAAGATCGATTTCGTCCTTGCCTAGGAGGTGCCCTGATGAAAATTATAGTAAGCAACAAAAAAATCAGACACGAATACTATATCCTAGATACCTTCGAATGTGGTATCGTGCTCACAGGCACCGAGATCAAGTCCGTAAGACTCGGCAAGGTGGCGATCAATGACGCCTACGCCCGCATCAAGAGCTATGAACTCTTCCTCATCAATATGCACATCTCAAAGTACTCGCACGGCAATATCTTCAACCACGAGGAAAAACAAGAACGCAAGCTCTTAATGGAGAAACGAGATATCGTAAGACTTTCCTTGAAACTCAAGCAGGAGGGTCTGACGCTCGTTCCTGCCAAAGTTTACCTTAAAGACAATCTCTGTAAAATCGAACTTGCCCTTTGCAAGGGCAAGAAGATCTATGACAAACGCGAGACCGCCAAGGAGGAAGATTCGAAGAAGCGGCTCGAGAAAGTCGAGAAAGAATACCGCTGATGCGGTAGGAATGGGGCTGTTCTGGATTCGACAGGATAGTTCGAGTTTGATAAGCATGCGATCGGCAGATCTAAAAGTGCACCAGTAAATATAACTGGAACAAATAACTACGCTTACGCTGCTTAAGAAGAAGTAGCGAGTCCTCCCCCTCCAGCCTGCGGGTTCGGGTGGACTACAGCTAGCAGGATAGCGAAACATGTCGCCGCCTTAGGCGTGCTAGCGAAATTAATAGGGCTAACCGCTCAGGTGTTTGCCTTCCGGCTACTGAGTGGTGAAAACATCCGGGAGACTAAGCATGTAGAAAGTCAAATGATCGGCTGTTTTGGACGGGGGTTCGATTCCCCCCAGCTCCACCATCTAACTAGAATAGGTCTGATACACTAGTCAGGCCTTTTTTTGTGCTTAAATTTAGCCAAAACAGTCGAAATATGCCAATTTTTATTCGATTTTCAGTATAGGTCAAATATTAACACTCTGACAATTCAGGGTATTTTTTGATATCGTCAAAAGAAAAAGAGGTGGAGTGAGATGGGAAAACATTATACAGATCGAGAGCGACTGGATGCGGTGAAGAAATATCGACACTCAGGGTTGGGGATGAGTGAGTTCGCAAGACAAGAAGGAGTTAACAGGTCGACGTTAAAAGACTGGGTAGCGGCGTATAACCACCTACAGGGAGACTTCATCAGGATCGACGAACTTGATCATCAAGAAGGAGTACTGATTGACGACGAAGATATCCTCGTCAATATGTTAAAAGACAACGAGATCACCAAGAAGTCAGCACACTATAGCCGATTCGATCGCAGCATCGTGGTAATCGAAACGAAAGGGATCAAGATAACGACATCGCTAGAACAAGCCATAAAGATTGTAGGTTTCATCTATGATCGATTATAGAGGGGTCAAGAAAATCTATTTTTATACGAAAGAAATCGATATGAGAGCGGGGATGAAAAAGTTTCAAATTTTACTGTGCTGTAACTTTTCGCCGATAGCGATGATGCATACGTTGTTTGTGTTCTGCTCGAAGGATCGTAAAACGCTGAAGATATACTATGAGGATGAGTACGGGACGTGGTTACTTATCAACAAGATCAGTTTCACCAAGTTTAAGTGGCCGGAGCGGATAAGCGGTAGCGGTTATCGAGTCAGTGATTTGAAACAGATTTTGAGAGGACTAAAGATAATGGAGGAGAAAACCAAAGAAATCGGGTATTAAATAAATAATTACTATATACAAAGTATATAGTAAAAGTTCAAAACATGTGGTATACTTAAAATATGGACCTAAAAGAAGCGCTAAAAGAGATCAAGCGTCTCCAAGATCAAAATCAAAGATTAGCAAAAAAACATCATGTTCTCGAAAAGAAGCATGATGTTTTAGCGGATGAATATGAGAAGACGCTTCGTCTTCTTTTTGAGGCGAACGAGAAACTGAATCAACTACTTAAGGACAAAGAGAACGCGGTTGAGAAATATACGATTGAACGGGTCAAGAAGTTTATGCCTCAGACAGAGGTGATGAAACCGATTATCATCAATGAGGTGGAGACTTTAGTAAAAGCGAAAAAGAATCGGAAAGCAAAGTCAAAAAACTTTAGAAACTTTAATTTTGAGCGTCACGTAAGTGAAGTCAGATACGAGAAACCGGAAGAAAGCGTGTGTCCGGCATGCGGGAATGATTTAAGTATTGTTTCCGAGAAAGTACGATATGTGGTAGAGTCGATTCCCGCGACGCTCAAGGTGACTAAGATCATCAAGCAAAGCTGCAAGTGTCCCGCCTGTAATCCTAAAAACAACCAAATCTATTATCCGCTTTCAACATCTTTATTTCCTGGCAGTATTATGACGCATTCATTCGCGGCTTTTATCAGTTATCACAAATATGAATTAGGGATTCCTTTTGAACATCTATCGAGGCATATCAAAGAAACTCTGGACATTGACATGTCCAAACAGAATCTAGCTCTCTATATGGCGAAACTAGCAACTATCTTGAAGCCCATCTATGAAAGAATGAAAGCCGATTTGCTTGACAATCAAGCCAGAGTGATTCACGCGGATGAAACGACATTATCGATCAGCAAGCGTCCGGAGGCTGATCTGACGAGAAAGAAGAGCTATGTCTACGTTTATACGTCTAGCTATTATGATCGTCAGATCGCGCTTTATGACTTTCATGAATCGAGAGCCATTGATCGCACCGCGATTTGGCTTAAGGATTATGAGGGTGTGATCGTTTGTGATGATTATGCGGGCTATACGAAGTTGAGGAAGGACAATCCTAAGATCCGGCTGCAAAGGTGTTTCGCCCATGTGAGAAGACGGTTCGCTGATATTGTCAAAGTGTTGCCTGAAGCAAACCATTCAAGCAGTCACGCGGTAAAGATATTGGAAGTTATTGGCAGACTCTTCCATTTAGAATCGGTTTATAAGAAAGCGAAACTGACAGTTAGCGAGATCCTCATTCGCCGCAACAAAGAACATCCGGCCATTATAAAAGAACTTGAGAAACTTCTTTTTAGCCACGCCTATAAACCGGGATCGGCTCTCGAAAGCGCAGTCAACTATGCCAAGAAGGTTTGGGGCGATCTTTCAACCTATCTATCCTCCGGATATATCGAAATTTCCAATAACGTCTGTGAACGAGCGGTCAAGCCTTTCGTGATCAACCGAAAAGCCTTTATGACCTCCGGTTCATATGATGGCGCGAGGTATACAACCCTTATGTTTTCGATTATTAGAACTGCACGCATGAATGACTTGAATGTGGCTAAGTATTTAGAATATGTCTTAGACCACATTCAGACCAAGAATATCAATGAATTACTACCATATTCAACAACACTTGATAAATCACTAAGAAACACATAAAATCCGCCAATTTCCACCAAGTGAGATTTCAACCCACTATATTAAATCGCCACCTAGAGTCGATCTCTAAGTGGCTTTCTTTTTCTCATAATATTTCACCTCATCTAATTATATTGTTTGAAAATAAAAATGAGGTCAAAAATAAAAAAACAGCTCGAATTCCAAATTTCCAATAATGGTGTCCAAGATTGAAAAATCAAAAAAAATGGCTTAACTAGAGTATAAAATAAGAATATGAGACCAAAAAACTAATTATTCTGGTCCAATGGATACATGGTTGTTTATATAAAAAGCTACTAAATTCATCGAAATAAGATGAAAAACCTCAATTTTTGATAAAAAAGACGGTTGAAATATTAGACAATCAAAATTGAAAATTTGGAATCTTTATTTTTGTTCAGAAAATATGCTATAATATAGAAAACAAAACAGTCAATTAGGTGGGGAATTTTTAAGTAGTTTTCATAAGTAGTTAGGTTTTAAATTCACTATCCTATGCCAATAAACCTAAAAAGAGAACACATTGCGCAATGGATTTGTAATAGCGCCGACAGAAATTGTCGCTACCGGGATCTCCGATAAAGAATGAGTGCTTACACAAAGAACACCCTGAGTCAAATCGATCGGGGTGTTCTTATCATTATGAATGATAATTCGATGATATGGTTTTGATCGCGCATTATATCCTTTGGAATAGACACTTGAAGATAGTTCATTGGAATTGACATCATTCTTGAGATGGATTTTGTAGAAGATACGACAAACGCGCGATCAAAAGGAGAGGTGATTCGATTATTAATATATGATGCCCCAACAATAGGAAAGCAATATCACGAATCGCAAACCAGTTGAATTTGCATTCAAATTGTGTTGGCAAATAGGAGCTTTTGTGAAAACATCGTATCGCAGTCCTTGCTGAAAATGGATTTGGGATAGTGAACAACCGGTTGAAATCTTGGGAAGTACATGATCGGATATCCCTAATACAGTCAGGATCAAGAAACGCAATTGTCAAATCATATGTCTTATTGAAAACATCTCAATCAACTCATTTCATGAGGATTTTGGTTTGGCAAGATACCTTTGAGTGAATGACTTGGCACGAGCTGATATCTGCAACCAAATCAAGCTATGGATTGCGAGACGTCAGTAAGTGAGAACAAAACTATTTCTCAGACAATGTGCAATCGATGTTAACAAGAAAGAAACTAGATATTACCTGTCGCGCAAGGTGTTAGAGACTTTTATTTCACAAAATTTAAAATAATTAGTATAAGGAAGAATACTATGAAAAAAATCTTAATTGCATTTCTAGTAATATTTTATGTGACTATCGGCTTCGTTAACGTAGAAGCGATAACCGATGAGAATCGTGTTTATAAGATGGATAGTTATAGTGTCGTAACATGTTTTAATGATGAATTTAGAACCATTGTTACGGAGACACATTATACCAAGTACACTTATGACTTAAAAGACGGTAGTGTCCATACAACGCCAGCATTTATCCCGAATAAACTATCTGCCGCGTATCAAGTGTCGCCGAAAACTGTATTTGGTTCAGATACTAGAGTTCAGATTACAGATACTACCCAGTATCCATATTCATATATTGGGAGGATAGAAGCTCACTGGGATGATGACGGAGATGGCATAATAGACTTCTTTTCACATGGCACGGGATTTATGGAGGGGCCTGACGTCTTGACAACTGCAGGGCACGTTGTTTATAATCCGGATTGGGGAGGTTTTCCTGTTAATATAATATATTATCCTGCGATTAATGGCTGGGGAACACAACCTTTTGGTACAGCTGGGTGGTCGGAAATCACATTGTCACAAACATATGTGAACAACCAATCATCTGATCATGATTGGGCAATTATTGTCTTGTCTAGTAATGTAGGCGCGAACACAGGATGGTTTGGCAAGGGCTGGTCGACCGGGTCGCTAAACGGTAAGAATATATTCGTTACAGGATATCCCGGAGATAAACCTGCATGGACCATGTGGGAAGGAGATGGGAAGATCACATCTACTTATACATACAGACTTAGACATGATGTAGATACTTTCAGTGGCCAAAGCGGTGCTCCAATGTATGACAGCAATCATATTGTCTGGGGTATTCACACTACAGGCGGGTTTTTGTTAATAAAGAACACAGGAAGAAGAATTGACGAAACATTGTATAACTATCTTCAAGAAAAATATGAGGAAGGAATGAATAGGTATTACTAATGAAAACCAAATGGATTTTTGCTATTATAACAGTCATCATTATATGCTTAGGTGGAATAATCACATATTTGTCATTACTTACAAGGTCATTCACAGCAGTTATCTCTCATATCGGAGATGACTACATAATCGTAGAAGCAGGCAATAATGATAGATATAGTGGAAGATTTTCTTTGTCAATTGATGTCGATACTATCATTGTTGATGATTCCGGTAATCAATTACTGTTATCTGATTTGTCTGTAGGCAATACAGTTATTGTCTATTTTTCAGGAAGCATCCAAGAAAGTGATCCTGCGAAGATTTCAAAATGCAAGAAAATCATTCTCTCATCAACTTAATAAGTTAGGATAACATTGAATTCTGCTTCAAATCCAACTAATCCAAAGTCAAATATGTTTCCGGTCTTCGAAAAACCTGGAGTGGGGAAACATATTTTTGCCCAAAATATGTTACTGACGTATATTTAACATCACTTTTTCAAGCAACGACGTACTTTCAACGCAGCTGGTTTGTGGGAACATATTTATTAAAAGTGAAGGAAAATGGACATTATTAATTGGACACAAATTACCAAGATTGATTAAAATATGTGTTTGTGTTGCTGTGCAAAAATCAACTTTCACTAAGGGTGCTAAAAATTTAAGTAGGGGTGCTAAAAAAAACATAGGGGTGCTAAAATTTTTGATAGGGTGACTAACTATAAGAAGTCAAGAGAAAATTATCATTCACGCCAAAACACCTCTTGAGATAAGAAGTAGGTTTTTCTTAAAGGAAAATGATCAAATGACTTTAG
>JAQVPE010000022.1 GCA_028702245.1 Candidatus Izemoplasmatales bacterium | reverse complement strand
TGATGAAGACGTCTTCAATTTGATATTCGGGATGCTGTTTAACTATGCTCCTCTCGGAGGAGATTTGCTTGATGAGATGTCTGGTATCCAAATGCTTTTGGGCTACATCGATGAGTTAAGCGCGATCTTGATCACCATTCAAACAGAAATGGATACTGAAGCTATCGGTCATCTTTCCGATTTGCTTAATGATGTCGCGACTATTTATGTTCAATCTTTGGACCTTCCTGTAGCCGAAGAGACCGCCATGCTGGCAGTTATCTTGCCAAAGATCGATGAGTATCTCGGAATCGCTGATGAAATCTTCGATGAATTGGTTGGCTTCCTGCAAACGGTCGATGAAGACAAAATCGCCGCGATCACGGCTTTCGTTGAGATGATGATACCAGAAGAGGAACAAGATCCGGTTGTCTTTATGTCGGTTCATGATCAAAATGAAATGTTCTTTGTTTTGGTAGAGGCCGCCAAACTTGCTCAAGCACTTATAGGCGATGAGTCCCTCGATCTTTCTATGATCGTTGATCATCTTGTAACTATCTATTTCGACGTTGAATATGATTTCCAACCCGATCCTGACCAAGTTACTTTGATTAGGGGACTCGTAATCGAAAATCTCGAGACAATGCTCGGTATGGTCGATGAAATCGCCTTGATCGACGCTGAGAATGTTGCATTTGAAGATATGATGCTGATTCAGGAATTTGTTGAGAGAGCAGAAGCATTTGCTGATATCTTCAGGTACGGCTTTGAAGTTGCCGAAGAATGGGTGTTTGGCATTCAGCACGAGGACGTCCTTGAATTTGTAGTCGACATGTTTGGCAATTATGATATGACCGAAGTCGAAGCCGAAGCTTTGCTAGACGATCTAATTGTTCTATTTGATGTTGAAACCGAAGAAGACTTGTACTTCATGATGGTTGGAATGATGTTCCATATGAGTTCTCTCCCGTACTTGACCACCTATGATGATTTAGTGGCTTGGTATGACTATTTCGAAACCGTCGGAATGACCAACCAAAAGATTGCCGAAATCCTTGTTGACATGCTTGAATTCCAGATGGAACGCGAAGCAAGCGGCGAAGGTGGTTATAGCTATGATATCGCCTGGAGGCAAGATAGTATCCTTGAAAACGAAGAAGATATTCTGATGTATATCGGCTTGATGGATAACTTGTCGGATCTAATTAACGATGAGTTAATTGATGGTGGCTTTGAAACTGCCGAAATCGATCTTTTCATGGATTACTGGGATGCGCGAGTACTAATGGCCGAATATCAGGCTGATTACTGGCGCTTGGAAGAAGAAATTAGATGGAGCGACAATCCTGCTTACGATGAAGATAACTTCTGGACAGTTATGAATACCCTGAATGATGTATTTTGGGGTTATGAAACCCAAGCCAATTTCGATGCGATCTTTGCAGCATTGCCTCAGGAGGAGCAAGATCTTTATCAACCTTTGATCACCCTCGTTACCCTGAAGTACAATCATGATATCAACACTTTGGAGCCTCTAGAAACGCAAATCTATGCAGCTGAGATTTATAATTCGATGCTATGGATTGCCGATTCAGCAATTTATGACTATAACGAGTACTATAATGAGACCCTATATTTGACTGATGAGATTGGCTGGTATCAAGAAGAGATTCTTAAACTTCAAGATGAAATCGTTTTTGCAGGCGAGATGGCGACTTACCTTGCCGTTCTTGAAAACAAACAACGCATCATCGACGTCATCCTTATCGGTTTTGATGAACTGGAGAACTTGATGACTGGTCTTGATAACCCGACTGTCGACTTGTTGATTCAGTTCCTGATGAGCCAGTCATATGATTATGAAGGTGAACCGGTTGTGATTGACCAGTCTCCTGAAGCAATCGTCGGGTATCTCGATGATTTGTTACCAATAATTAGCGGCTTATTGAGCACCATTGATGCCACTGACCAGTTGAAGATCAAAACATTGATCATGGACATCGCTGAAATGAGACTTCCGTATGAAGGAATGCCTACTGAAGAAGTCACTGCAGTTCTTGACTTGATTGATGTGGCTTTTGACAAGTACTTCCCGAGAATCCAGGAAATTGTCGATATCTTCGTCGCCGCTCTTGACGGTCTTGACGTAGCGACAATTCAAACCATAGTTGATCTGATCACCGATATCTCGGAAGAAGATAATCCCTCAACTGCCCAGGCCATGGTCACCTTAATGACGATCGTCGATATTCTTACTTACGCCGAAGGCGTTGATCCACTCCTTGATTGGGAGACTTTGCTTGATTATTTTGTTGAAGGCTACTATGATGTGATGTACATGTTTGATTACCTCACAGTCGATATGGAGGCAACTCAGGATATCCTGTTTGCGATAACGACCGATATGCTCGATCTCGCCCACCAGGTGGCCA
Source organism: Candidatus Izemoplasmatales bacterium (assembly GCA_028702245.1). Lineage (GTDB taxonomy): Bacteria > Bacillota_I > Bacilli_A > Izemoplasmatales > Hujiaoplasmataceae > JAAYZB01. Next base: position 7,050 of record JAQVPE010000022.1, on the reverse strand, counting down.
CGATCGATCTCGAGGCTGTTGACCAAGCAGATCTGGAGTTGTTCTACAATGTTTACATCTATATGGGAACCTTGATGGAGGCAGACAATCTTGAAGAAGTCGTTCACCCGGCCGATTTGACGCCTTTTGTCCCCCTCGATTACTATTCTTACTCAGCATTCAACGATTTGATTCAATCACACAATGATTGGATGCTTGAACCTGGCGAGGTTGCCGCTGAAGTCGCAAGACTTACAACGCACTACGGAGCCACAACCGAACTTGAAGCATATCTGTACACATTGTTCTTTGGCTATGTGTACGAAGAATTACCGATGTAACAAACGTATTTCAAGGTAACATAATTATTGGCGGAGCCAGAAAAGGATTATTTCTGGCTCCGTCTTTTGTTTTCTGGTATAATCATGATTGAGGTGAGCAAATGATCGATTCGGCCCAGAACCCAAGATTCAAACAATTACTTAAATTGAAGCAAAAGAAACAGCGCCTTGAAGAGGGCTTGTTTCTTGTCGAAGGCGAACACCTTGTTGAAGAGGCTATCGCTTCGGGATACTGCGAACTGCTTATTGCAAACGCAGCTGTTCCTTACTGGAATCAAGATACTTTGATATTAAGTCCGGTGCTTTTAAAGCAGTTGTCAGAACTCGAATCATCAAAACTAATCTTTGCGCTTTGCCGGATTCCAAAAGAGCAGAAACCGGGAAAACGGGTGCTTTTGCTTGATGGTATCCAAGATCCTGGTAATCTAGGTACACTGATTAGAAGCGCGGCGGCATTTGACTTTGACACCATCGTTTATGAAAACACCGTTGATGTCTATAGCCAAAAAGTGATCCGGAGCAGTCAGGGAGCATTGTTCAAACTGTCTCTGATCAGTATGGAATTATCGGCTTTCATCAATGCTCATAAGGATTATCAATACTATGGAACTTCCGTGAATCAAGGCCTTGACGTTCGCGATATTGTTCCCAAAAACCCCAAAATTGCGATTGTTCTCGGTAATGAGGGACAAGGCGTTAGAGAAGATATCCTCAAGCTGGTTAATCAGGTTATCACGATTCCGATGGCAAAAGCGGAATCGCTGAATGTTGGCGTCGCCGGCAGTATCATCATGTATCACTTTAGCCTTTTTTAGAGATACTGACGGGCTTTTCATGCGATAATGCTTGTCTTGATTTCGGGTGTATGATATAATACTATTGACATAAGGTAGTAATGGGAGGGACGGACCCTCCCGTTTTTAATGGACAAGAGGTGAAAATATGGACTTTTCTTCATTGAAGGTGAAGATCAAACCGGTTATCGAAGAACTTGGATTTGCGCTTTATGATGTCGAATACGCCAAAGAAGGAAAACTCGAGATTCTGAGAATCATTATCGACAATGCCAACGGTATTTCAATCGATGATTGCGTCTTGGTATCGGAAAAACTTAGCCCCCTCTTGGACGAACTTGACCCAATCAAAGGCGAATATCAGCTCGAAGTCACCTCGCCGGGGGCGGAACGGTTGCTCCGTAACGAAGCCGAAGTAAAAGACGCTGTTGGCAAATACATCCATCTAGAGACATATGAACAAAAACTCGATGGCACTTTGAGTGCATTTGATGGCGAGACTTTGACTGTGAGACTTGCCCGGAACAAGGAAACGAAAATCGATTACATTGATGTCAACGTTATCCGTTTGGCAATCAAATTTTAGGAGAATAGAAAAATGATCAGCAAAGAATTTTTTAAAGCATTGGAACAGGTTTCTGAAGAACGGGATATTCCCAAAGAAAAGATCCTCGATATTTTCGGGAAGGGCCTCTTGAACGCCTACAAGAAAGACTATAGCGGTCAACAAAACGCCCGCGTTCTCTTCAATGAGGAAAAAGCGGAGATTTTGATCGTTGCCACTTATCTTGTCGTCGACACCGTTGATCCCGAGGCCGAGAAAGGCACCCAGATCACTGTCGATGAGGCTCAGGAGTTCAAAAAGAACGCCCGTGTCGGCGATATCATCGAAGTCAAGATCACGCCCAAGGATTTTGGAAGGATCGCCGCCTCAAGCGCTAAACAGATCCTGACCCAAGGATTGAAACAACTGGAGCGGGAGCGAAACTTCGAGATCTTCACCAACAAGACCGGCGAGATGGTAATCGCCGAAGTCGTTTCGATCAACGATGACTTTGTGACACTGTTCCTCGGTTACGATACCGAGACATCGATTCCCTCGCGCGATCTTTTGGAAACCGATCTTATTGTCGGCAATCAAGTCCGAGTCTACATCACCAAAGTCGAACAGACGACTAAAGGACCAAAAGTATATGTTTCCAGGACAGATCGCAACCTTGTCAAACGTTTGATGGAAAACGCCATTCCCGAACTTCAGGAAGGTGTTATCGAAATCATGGGGATTGCCCGCGACCCCGGTGATCGCTGCAAGGTCTGTGTCGCTTCGAACAATCCAAAAGTCGATCCCGTGGGCGCTTGTCTCGGTCGTGGCGGAATCCGTATCAGAGAAGTCATCGACGCTCTTAACGGCGAGAAGATGGATATCTACAAATACTCTGAGGATCCGAAAGAACTCGTAGCCAATGCCATCCAACCCGCCAAGACCATTTCGGTGATCGTCGATCAAAGGGAAAGAAACGCGATCGCCATCGTTCCTGATGACCAGTTGTCGCTTGCCATCGGCAAAAAAGGCCAAAACGCCAGATTGGCCGTCCAATCTAGCGGTTGGAAGATCGATATCAAATCGGAAACCGACGCCTTGATTCAGGACATTCGTTTCTAAAGAAGAGGTGATCAAGATGGCTAAACCCAAAAAGATTCCTTTACGCAAATGCGTTGTCACTGGGGAAAGATATCCCAAGAAAGAACTGCTCAGAGTCGTCAAAACCCCTGAGGGAGCAGTTGTCTATGATCCTTCGGGGAAAGCCAATGGGCGCGGGGCTTACCTGTTTAAAAGCCTAGCGGTGATTGAGAAAGCCAAAAAAACAAATATCCTGGCTCGCCATCTGGAAACAGAGATTCCCGAAGGCGTCTATGAAGATTTGTTGCGGGTGATCCGCGATGAACAAAAGTAAGATCCTTAGCACGCTCGGGCTCGCCATGAGAGCCCAAAAGCTCATTTCCGGCGAAGAGTTTTCGATTGAACTGATCAGAAAACAAAGGGCATATCTGGTCTTTCTTGCAAGCGATGCGGGAAAGAGTACGACCAAAAGAATCACTGATAAGGCAAGATTCTACAACGTTAAATTGATTCATGAGCTAACAAGTGCCGAAATCTCTCAAGCGATTGGAAAAAGAAACCGCAAGGTAATCACAATCACTGGCAAGGATTTCGCTGACCTGCTTGAATCGATCATAAACGAATAACACAATAAGAAGAGGTGGTAATGTGGTAGCAAAAAGACCAAATACCAGAAAGAAATCGGATTTCAAATCCAAAAAAAGCAATCAAAAGCCCGCTCAAAACCGGACCCAGCAGCCAAAACGGTCATTTCCCGAAAAAAAAGTCGAAATCATCGATAAGACCGTATATTACAAAAACAACCTGACCGTCCTGGAACTTTCCGAGCAACTGCATCGCCCGGTTTCCGAAGTCATCAAAAAATTGATGTTCATGCGGATCATGGCTTCACAGACCCAATCGGTTGACCGCGACACCGCGGAGATCATCACTCTTGACTATGGTTTCGAGTTCAAAGACGAAGTCATGACCGATATGAGCCGATATGATGAACTTGATATCAAGGATGATCCCAAGGATCTCGTCGAACGCCCGGCAGTCGTCACGATCATGGGCCATGTCGATCACGGCAAAACGACCTTGCTCGATACGATCAGGCATACCCGCGTCGTGCAGTCGGAAGCGGGAGGGATCACCCAGCATATCGGTGCCTATCAAGTTCTTCGCAACGACAAGGCGATCACTTTCATCGACACTCCGGGACACGCGGCATTTACTGAAATGCGTGCCCGAGGCGCAAAAGTGACCGATATCGTCGTTTTGGTCGTGGCCGCCGATGATGGCGTTATGCCGCAAACCAAAGAAGCGATCGACCATGCCCGCGCATCAAAATGCGCGATCATCGTCGCCGTTAACAAAATGGATAAACCCGGAGCCAACCCCGATCGAGTCAAACAGGAACTGGCCGATCTCGGCTTGCTTCCCGATGACTGGGGCGGGGAAACGCCTTTCTGCTATATTTCCGCACTCAAAAACACCGGCGTCGACGAACTGCTTGATACGATCCAACTTGTCGCCGAGATGCTCGAACTCCAGGCCAACCCCAAAAGAAGCGCCATCGGTACCGTTATCGAGGCGAAACTCGACAAAGGCAGAGGACCGGTCGCGACCATTTTGATCGCCAACGGAACCTTGAAAATCGGCGATGCGTTTGTCGCCGGGAATGTTTATGGAAAAATCAGGGCCATGAACGACGACCTCGGGAGAAACATCCATAAAGCCAAACCCGGGGCCGCCGTCGAAATCAACGGCCTTAGCGACGTTCCTATGGCTGGCGATCCCTTCATGGTCTTCGAGGACGAAAGACAAACGAAGGACATTGCCCAGCAGCGCTCCGATCGTCAGTTCAACCAAGACCACAATTCCAAGAAAACCGTGACACTTGAGGAGTTCTTTAAACGTGCTGAAGGCTCTGTCAAAGAACTGAGACTAATCATCAAGGCCGATACTCAAGGTTCGATTGAAGCTTTCAAAGGATCGATCGAAAAGATCAATATCGAGGGAACCTCGATCGATATCGTCCGCACAGGTGTCGGCGCGATCACAGATACCGATGTTACGCTTGCGGAGGCTTCCGGGGCGATCATCATCGGTTTTGACGTTCAAGCTCCCGCCAATGTCCGCGATACGGCAACCTCAAAAGGCGTTGAAATCCGTGACTACCGCGTAATCTATGAAGCGTTAGACGACATCGAAGCCGCTATGAAAGGCATGCTTGAGCCGGAGCTTCAGAAGATTGTCATCGGTGAGGCCACCGTCAGGGAGACATTCCCGATTTCCAAGGTTGGCACCGTTGCGGGCTGTATGGTCACCTCCGGTGTCATCAGACGCGATGCCAGTGTCAAACTGATCCGCAACGGCAAAGTCGTCTTTGAAGGCAAGCTCGCTTCTTTGAAGCGTTTCAAAGATGATGTCAAGGAAGTCAAACAAGGCTATGACTGCGGTATCATGATTGAAAATTACAACGATGTCAAAATCGATGACGTCATCGAAGCTTCTGTGATGAAAGAGATCGAGCAAAATGGCTAAGGTCGATCGACTGGAGACATTGGTCCAACGCGTTGTTGCGGATATCATCAAAAACGATGTCAAAGACAAAATCGGTTTTCTGACAGTGACTGGCGTTAAGATCACCAACGAATTGTCCTATATGTACGTTTACTACTCTTTCTTTGGTTCAGAGACTGAGCTAGAGAAGACAACGCAAGCACTCGAACGCGCCAAAGGTTTCATCAAGAATCAAATCGCTTTAAGAGTCAAAATGCGCAAGGTTCCCGAACTCGTCTTTAAATACGACGACTCCGAAATCAAGGGCCGAGCCATAGACGAACTGATCAAAAAAGCCTGAATCATTCAAACTCCGGGAACAGCCCGGAGTTTTTCAGTGTCGATTGCGGATTGGACCGGGCTTTGATATAATTGTCCCAGGTGAATGCTAGTGGCTAAAGACTTCAAGGAAAAATTGAATCTCGTACCTGAATTGCCCGGAAGTTACCAAATGCAAGATGAAACCGGCAAAATCATCTATGTGGGAAAAGCCAAAAATCTGAAAATGAGGCTTCGTTCCTATTTCACGGGCAGTCACGATCAAAAAACCCAAGCGCTCGTCGAAAACGTCAGCGACTATTCTTATATTGTGACCGCATCTGAACTTGATGCATTCCTGCTTGAACTATCTCTCATCAAGACGCATTCTCCCCGCTACAACATCATGCTCATGGATGACAAAACCTATCCCTACATCGAAATTACGGACGAAACCCATCCGCGACTCGTTATCACGAGGAAAATCAAAAAGGCTAAGAACTTGTTCGGCCCCTTCCCCGACGTAGCTTCCGCTAGGGAGACTTTGAGGCTTCTCAATCGCATCTTCCCCTTTCGCAAATGCGTGAAGATGCCGCCAAGGGTCTGCCTATACTATCATATCCACCAGTGCCTTGGGCCTTGTGAATATGAAGTCGACGTCGCTACCTACAAAGAGATGATCGACAAAGTCAAAGGTCTCTTGAAAGGAACTGATGTCTCGGTTAAAACCGAACTCAAGGCCAAAATGCTTGAGCATTCCCAAAATCTGGAATTTGAAAAAGCAAACGAATACAAGGACCTTATCGACGCTTTGAACAAAACGACCAGCAAACAAAGCGTCATCTTCAAGGACCTTGGCGATCGAGATGTTTTCAACTTCCACGCGTTTGACCATTACATGGCAGTTGCAATCGTCTTCATGCGAAACGGCAAAATCGTCTTTTCCAAGACGAACATGCTCGAATATTATGATCGTGAAGAAGATTGTTTTCTCGATTTCATCGCTCAATTTTATGATCTTCAGCCCCTTCCAAGGGAAGTATTGTTGCCAGATGGCATTGACCTTGAATTATTAAAGCCAATCTTGGGTGAACGGGGAATAATCCCCAAGAGAGGAATGAAGCGACAACTTTTAGAGATGGCTCGCGAGAACGCGAAAATTCATTTTGACAACGAACTGGGAACTTTTTTGAAGAAACACGACCGGACGCTCGGAGCTTTGGATGAACTTGGCAAGATTCTCGGGATCTCGCATCTCGATATCATCGAAACTTTTGACAATTCCCATACCATGGGATCCGATTCGGTTTCCGCGATGATCGTATTCCAGAACGGACTGCCTCAAAAGCGGCAATACCGCAAATACCAAATCAAGTCGACAAGCCAGCCGGACGACTATCAGGCGATGAAGGAAGTCGTCTATCGCAGATACCAACGGTTGCTTTACGAACAAAAAAGGCTACCTGATCTTTTGATCATGGACGGAGGCCTCGGCCAAGTCCATGCGGCC
>JAQVPE010000021.1 GCA_028702245.1 Candidatus Izemoplasmatales bacterium | reverse complement strand
TTCAAGAATAATCTTCTCCATTTTTTCCTCCATGATTACACTCCTTTTATTCCCACTCGATGGTGGCCGGTGGTTTTGATGAAATATCATAGACGACACGATTGACGTGTTTGATTTCATTGACGATTCGGCGGGAGATTCTTGCCAAGGTGTCATATGGGATTTTCGCCCATTCGGCTGTCATCCCGTCAAGGGAAGTTACGGCCCTGATCGCTACAGTATGATCATAGGTGCGCTCGTCGCCCATGACGCCGACAGTCTTGATTCCCGTAAGTACGGTGAAATATTGCCAAATCTTTTGATCAAGACCATCGTTTTTGATTTCCTCCTGCAGGATCGCATCGGACTCTCTCACGATTTCTAGATTCTCTTTTGTTACTTCACCAATTATTCTGATGGCAAGACCCGGCCCGGGAAAAGGTTGCCGGTTGACGATTTCTTCGGGCAAGCCCAGAGCTCGACCCAGATTTCTGACTTCGTCTTTATACAACTTATTTAAAGGTTCAAGTAATTTAAGCCGCATAATATCAGGGAGACCGCCAACATTATGATGGGATTTGATCGTTTTGGCCGTAACGCTTCCCGATTCGATGACATCGGTATACAGGGTTCCTTGAGCTAGATAGGTGAAGTCGCCGATTTTGGCCGATTCGCTTTCGAAGGCCTTAACAAACTCGCTGCCGATTCGTTTCCTTTTTTGTTCGGGATCACTTATGCCCTCAAGCGCCTTCAAAAAGCGCTCTTTGGCATCAATGTGGACCACGTTCAAATTCATGTTATCCTTAAACTGCCGCATGACAAGATTGCTTTCGTCTTTTCTTAGAAACCCATGGTCAATAAACATGCAAGTCAACTTGCATCCGATCGCTTTGTCGATCAAAGCCGCCGTTACGCTGGAGTCGACACCGCCCGAAAGACCAAGCAAAACGCGATCGTCTTTTACTAGATCTTTGATCCGCTCGACTTCGGTTTCGATGAAGTTGGACATGTCCCAGTTTTTGTTGGCCTTGCAGATGGTGAATATGAAGTTAGCTAAAAGGGTATTACCGCAAGTTGTATGAATGACCTCAGGGTGAAACTGGACAGCATGCAACTGAAGGTGATTGTGTTCCATGGCAGCGACCGGGCAAGACGCGGTCGTGGCGGTGATTTTGAAATTCTTTGGCATTAAACTGATTTGGTCTTTGTGCGACATAAAGACATTAATAGGAGAAGCTATCCGCATAAATAGTTTTGCATTATTATCAGTGATCTTGAGTTGTCGCTCGCCGTATTCTCCGGCTTTGGCCTGGTCGACAGAACCGCCAAATACAGCACTCATCAGTTGCATTCCGTAACAAATCCCCAATACTGGTATCCCCAGATGAAAAAGAGCGGCATCAAATGTTTCGGCGTCCTTTTTGGTGATGCTCTTGGGCCCGCCGCTCAAAATGATGCCAACGATGTCTTTGTCAGCTTTCACATTTTCAATGGTAACCGGCGATGGCCATAATTCTGAGTAGACGCCAAGATCCCTGATCCTTCTTGATATCAGGTGATTATACTGGCTGCCAAAGTCGATGACGATGATTTTTTGCATATGCTCTCCTTATTGATCCGAATATAACAAAAAAGAGTAGTCGATACTTATTGACCGGTACTCTCAAAAACACGCCACAACAGGTGTTGGCACTTCGTATGTTTTCGTAGTCCCGGAATTTACGGTTTCGGGGTAGAGACTTTCGATCCATATCATCGATGATATACGATTTTTTCTTTATTTTACCGTTAATTGAAGGCGAATGCAAGTTATATTTCCGGGTTGGAGCGTTTTTCTGGCATCTCCTTACAGCGGTTATTATTGATATGATATAATACTAGATGAATCGAGGTATTATGATGGACAAAGAGATATTCAAACTGATCAAGGAATATGAGAGTATCATCATCGCCAGACATAAAGCCCCCGACCTGGATGCTTATGGTTCTCAGTTTGGGCTTTATTATGCGCTTAAGGAGCACTTTCAAAACAAAAAGATTTATGCGGTGGGCGACACAAACTCGCTCAATCAATTTCAAGAATTAGAGAAAGTTGATGAGATGATCATCAAAAAAAGCCTCTACATCATCACCGACACCGCTGTAAGGCAGATGCTCACAGACGATAGTTATCTTCTTGCGGACAAACTGATTGTAATCGATCACCATCAAAACGATACCGACTTGTCCCCGTCAATCTATTATAAAGATACAGAAATTTCATCAGCCTCGGAATTAATCGCCAGATTTTTAATTCGCAACAACGTCAAAATCAGTCAAAACGCAGCGAAACCGCTTTACATGGGGATCGTTGGAGATACGGGAAGATTTCTGTTTTCCTCGGTTAAGCCGGAAACGTTTAAAATAGCCGCAACCCTTCTGGAAACCGGTATCGATCTGAATTCCATATACAATTCGATGTATTTCGAATCATTGCAAAGCAAAAAGATGAAAGCGGAATACCTAAACAGTTTTTTACTCACAAAAAACAATGTCGGTTATCGGAAAAACGAAGCATCATTCTTAGAAAAATACCAAATTGAAAGCAAAACAGCCAGCAGAATGCTCGCCAATCAACTCTCGGGAATCAAAGAAATACCGATCTGGGCGAATTTTACAGTTGACACCGATTCGGGAAAGATCCTTTGCGAACTCAGGTCCCGCAAGATTCCGATCGTCGATGTTGCGAAGAAGTACGGTGGCGGCGGCCACCTCTTGGCCTGCGGGGCGAGCGTCGCCTCCTGGGCCGATTGCGATTTGATGCTTGAAGATCTTGATCTATTGTTGGAGGAAAACCATGGATAAGCAATTTATCTTAGACAAAATTATGGAATATGACACGATCATCATCCATACGCATATGCGTCCCGATGGTGACTGTTATGGTGCCGGTTTCGGACTAAAAGAAATATTGAAAGAGACATTCCCACACAAAAACGTCTATGTCATCGGCGATATCGCCGAACATGTCAAGTTTATCGGCGACGTCGACACGATTCCCGACGAGACATACAAAGATGCGCTTGTGATCGTCGTTGATACCGCGACCAGAGACCGCGTCGCCGATCAAAGATACGCTCTTGGCAAATATGTCATCAAAATCGATCATCATTTGCCAATAGACGATTATGGCGACTATCAGTATGTCGACACAACCAGACCGGCGACTTCACAGATCATCCTGGAATTTTATCTTGATTACTACAATATACTCAAACTCAACATGAAAGCCGCAAGAGCGCTTTATACCGGCATCGTCACCGATACCGGCAGATTCAAATACCGCTCGGTGACCGCCGACACCTTCAAAGCCGTCGCCCACCTTTTGGAGTATGGACTCGATTTCACCGATGTTTTGGCAACTCTCGACGTGAAATCGGAAAACCTGATGAAAATGCAGGGTTATGTCTTGCAAAACTTTGAGAAGACCCAAAACGGGGTAGCCTACATCAAGATAAAACCAGAAATCATAAATAAGTTTGGAGTCAGCCTCGAAGAGGCCACCTCGCTTGTCAATGAACTTTCAACACTCGCAGATTGTCCTGTCTGGATCCTGTTCGCCGAGTATGACAACCAAATCGTCAGAGCGAGACTTAGGTCGAAGGGACCTTTTATCGACAAACTCGCAAACAAATACGATGGTGGCGGCCATCCCATGGCCTGCGGCGCCAATCTCGGAACTTGGGAAAAAGCCGACGAGCTGCTTAGTGACGCCGATTTGCTTGTCAAAGAGTACAAAGAACAACTTCAATCTGATAAATCCTGATTCACCGAAGGCGGCTATTTAGCCTTCTTTTTTTGGAAAAAACAAGGTGAAAGCGTTTTATAGATGTATCAAATAGCAATGCTATCTGCTATAATAGGGGCGGTTTTAGGAACCATTCCAAACGTTACTGATGCTTGGAGGAAATATGGGATTATATACGCTTGCGATTGATTGGAAAACAACAGTCTTTGCCATAGTCGGCGGCTTGGGAATTTTTTTGTTCGGCATCAACATGATGAGCGAATCGCTCAAAAAGCTGGCCGGATCGAAATTGAAGTTGATTCTTGAAAAGTCGACAAATACGCCGCTAAAAGGCATTTTCGTCGGTATAATCATCACCGGCTTGATCCAGTCTTCATCAGCGACGAGCGCCTTGGTCGTCGGCTTGGTTCGGGCGGGATTGATGACACTGCCGCAGGCGGTTGGCGTCATTTTTGGAGCTAACATCGGAACCACTGTCACTTCGGTATTGATCGGTCTTAAAATTGGCGAATACGCCCTGCCGATCATGTTTGTCGGCAGCGTTTTGATTTTCTTCATCAAGAAGCGCAAGATCCAAGAACTCGGAAAGACGATTCTTGGTTTTGGTATGCTTTTTTATGGATTGGAGACCATGGGCGGAGCCTTGAAACAACTCGTGGAATTGCCGGCATTTGAAAGTATGCTTTTAGCGGTAGCTGATCACCCCATTCTTGGGGTTTTGGTAGGCGTCGGCACAACAGTGGTTGTTCAATCATCATCGGCTACGATCGGTATTCTCCAACAACTATATGCGACCGGCGGTGTTCCGTTGATCGGTGCGATTGCAATCGTTCTAGGCGATAACATCGGTACGACCGTTACATCGATAATGGCCTCGATCGGCGGTACTTCCGCCGCCAAGAGAACCGCATCGATCCACGTCATGTTCAACTTGATCGGCACGATTGTCTTCTTCATCCTTTTAAGGCCTTATACCAACTTGATTGCTTGGATAGCAGAAGGCATCTTCGGTCCAGACTATTTGATCGATAAACTGACCGTATCGCTGGCCCACGTGACATTTAACATCATCACCGTATTATTGTTATTCGGTTTTGTCAAACAGATGGTTTGGCTGGTCTCGAAAATTATTCCTTCGAAAAACGAAATCGAAGTCGATGACGTCGTCTTAGAGGACCATCTGATCAAAGAATCGCCGGACTTGGCTTTGGAAAACGCCAAAAAGGCAATTGTGAATATGGGCAATGTTGCCAGAGGCATGTTTGAATACGCCTTCAACTATTCGTTTGGCACCGATATCAAAAACTTTGAAATGGGCATCCAGTGCGAAGAAATGATCGACGGGATGGAAGACAAGATCCACAACTATCTTGTCAAGATCGGGGCGAACGATCTTGAGGACCGACAGATCCAGCAACTTGCCAAAGACATCGACACGATTACCGATCTCGAGAGGATCGGCGATCATCTCGAGAATATTCTCGAATTTTTCCAAGAACGTCATGACAACAAGATGGAGCTCCACGAAGAAGCCCGCGTGGATCTGCTTGATCTATTTGATTTTTTGAGGATGAGTCTAAAAGACGCACTTCAAGCTTATATCAATAAAGACAAACTTCTGGCAAGAGATGTCAATATCAGAGAAGACGTGCTTGACAAAAAAGTCAAACAGTATCGTAAAAAACACATCAATCGGATCCAGGATCGAGCCTGTTCGGAAACGGAAGCCGGATTCTATGTCGACATCTTGTCCAATCTCGAAAGAATCGGCGATCACTGCAATAATATGGTAATAAATGTCCTGAGCGATGATTTCACCCATGACGATCGCTTTTTCTAGTCATTTTCCTTTACAAAAAAATCAAAATATGGTACTTGTATTTGTAATTAAAGTAATATATAATGATAAGGCGTTCCCAGGGTGATGATGTGAGTAACCTAAAATTACAGTTCAAGATGGCTATTGATGGTGCTTCTTTAACAAAATTCACCGCCACCGCTATCAAGGACCAAAACCAAATTGTGTTTGCCGATCCCGAGGGTCAAAAGTACCGATTTCAGTTTGGCGAAGGAGAAGTCCATCTCTATCGTGACGGATCGGAAGAACTCGATCTCGTCTTTCAGACCGGCAATCGCTCGAAAGGCATCATCAAGATCAGCGGTATTGAACTAACCGTTATGGTCTATACTAGAAAGCTTCTGGTTTCCGATAAAAACTTGCGGCTTGAATACGATCTTATTGATGGTAGCAGGACGCTATCAAGCCATGCGTTGGATTTGGCTTGGCATTTAACTGATGGAAGGAATTGAAAAAATGGCTGATTGGAATCAACTATCGCTGCTTGAGGCTGCCGAGACAATACTCTCTTCAAACAAGCAACCGATGTCGTTTGTAGAGTTGTATCAGGCGATTTGTGAGGTCAAAGAATTATCTGAAGAAGATAAGAGTGAACTGATCTCGCAAGTATACGCCGATTTTATCGTTTCTGCCAAGTTCGTTTATGTCGGTGATGATCTTTGGGATCTCAAGAGCCGTCAGTCGATCGATCTTTGGGATAAAGACGGAGCCTACTACGATGAATTCCCCGATTACGCGGAAGAACTCGCCGAAGACGAAGACGAGGAAGAAGAACTCGACGAAGAAGACGAAGACGAAGACGAGGAAATTGACGAGGACGAGGAAGAAGAAGACAAATACGAAGAAGACCTTGACTTTGATGAAGAGTTAGAGGAAGAAGATATCGATTATGACGGCTTCGAGGACGAAGAAGAAGACTTCATCGAAGACGAAAGCGACATCGCTCCCGAAGACGAAGAAGACTTCGATGACGACAAGTACAACGAATACATGGACGATTACGAAAAGATGTACGACGAATAATCACCAAAAGCAATTGCTTTTGAAGATGGTATTTGATATAATCTAAAAGAGCCCACAAAAAGGGTTCTCCGGCGGAGAATCCTTTTTTGTTTTTAGGCGAGGTGATGACATGAAAGTAACCAAATTTATCTTTGTGACCGGAGGGGTCGTATCAAGTCTTGGCAAGGGAATCACAGCATCTTCACTTGGTAGGCTGCTCAAGAACCGGGGTCTTAAAGTTTTCATGCAAAAGTTTGATCCCTATATCAATGTCGATCCCGGGACAATGTCACCGTATCAACACGGCGAAGTTTTCGTGACCGACGATGGTGGCGAGACCGATCTCGATCTCGGTCACTATGAACGTTTCATTGATGAAAATTTGACTAAGAACAGTTCTGTCACCACCGGCAAGATCTATTCAAATGTCATCGAAAAAGAGCGTCGCGGCGACTATCTTGGCGCAACGATCCAGGTCATTCCCCATATTACAAACGAAATCAAATCAAGACTCGATCTCGTTGCGAGCGAATCCGGTGCCGATGTTGTGATCACCGAAATCGGCGGAACGGTCGGCGACATCGAATCGCTTCCATTTCTTGAAGCCATCAGGCAGGCCCGCAGAGACTACGGTTATCACAACACCATGTATATCCACAGCACCTTGATCCCTTATTTGGAAACCACCGGCGAACTGAAAACAAAACCCACTCAGCACAGCGTCAAGGAACTCCGTTCTCTGGGGATAACTCCCGATGTCATAGTGCTTAGAACCAATAAAGAAATAACAAATTCAATGCGTGAGAAAATCGCCTTGTTTTGCGATGTCAGGAAAGAAGCGGTCATCCAGTGCCTTGATTCCAAGATTCTCTATCAAGTGCCTCTAAATTTACAGGAACAAGGGCTTGACTCGATCGTTTGCGAACACTTGGAGTTAATAACTCCGCCAGCGGATATGAAAAACTGGATCGCCCTGATCGACCGGATCAAGCACTTGAACCAAAAGATCAAAATTGCCTTGGTCGGCAAGTATGTCACACTGCATGACGCCTATTTGTCGGTGACCGAAGCTTTGAAACATTCCGGGTTTTCGCTTGGCAGCAAAATCGAGATCATCTGGGTCAACGCCAGTGAACTCAACGAAGAAAATGTCACGGAACTCCTGCAGGAAGCAGACGGCATCCTCGTTCCCGGCGGCTTTGGCAGCCGCGGCATCGAGGGAAAGATCCTCGCCATCAAGTATGCCAGAGAAAACAAGGTTCCCCTATTGGGTCTTTGCCTTGGAATGCAACTGGCGGTCATCGAGTTTTCCCGGAACGTCGCTAGTTTGCCTCAGGCAAACTCCACCGAATTTGAACCCGATACCATCTACAATGTCATCGACTACCTGCCCGAGCAATACAAAGGCATCAATCTGGGGGGAACGATGCGCCTTGGCCTTTATCGTTGCTCTTTCGAAAAAGAGACCTTGGCAGCGAGTGCTTACGGCAAAACCGAAGCTAACGAAAGGCATCGTCATCGCTATGAGTTCAACAATAAATTCAAGAAGATACTGGAAAAATCGGGTCTCGTGTTTTCTGGAATCAATCCGGAGACGAAACTTGTGGAAATAATCGAAGTCAAGGACCACCCTTGGTTTGTCGCTTGTCAGTTTCATCCCGAATTTCTGTCAAGGCCCGACAAACCGCATCCCTTGTTCAATGGCTTTGTCCAAGCCGCCCTTCTTTCAAAGCGCTCCCGTTAAAGGGTTGCGTTTTTTATTTGGCGTTTTGCTTCTTTGCAACCATTGGTTGCTTTGAATAAAAAATACTCCTGATTTTTATTCATGGTGATATAATAGGATACGAGGTGATTACGGATGGATAATGTCCAAAAATTTAGAGAATTAGTCAAAAAGCAAAAAGCCTATGGCTATATGATGGCACTTGTCGGTTGGGATTCACAGACCGAAGCTCCCAGGGATTCATTTCCCAGAAGGGCCGAAATCATGGGATACATGAGCGGCGAGATGTTCAAACTGATGACGGCAAAAGAAAACGTCGAGTTGATCTACGCACTTGATGCTATGAAAGAAGAACTCGACGATTTGACCGCTAGAGAAGTCAAAAAAGCCAAAAAAGAGATCGACAAGATCGTCAAAATCCCCGAGGCCGAGTTCATCGAGTACCAGACGCTTCTGCAGATGGCCCAAGTAAGTTGGGAGGAAGCAAAAGCCAAATCCGATTACTCGCTGTTCAAAGAAACACTTGGGAAGATCTTCGATTTCAACAAGCGATTCGTTTCTTACTACGGAATCGATGACGATCCCTACAACATCCTTCTTGATGAATATGAAGAAGGCATGTCGATGAAGGAGTATGACGCCTTCTTTGACACCTTGAAAAAAGACCTCGTGCCTTTTGTGAGAGAGATTCTAGCGAAAACCAAGAATCAAAAAAACGCCGAGTTTGTCTTTCGGAACTATCCCGAAGCCAAACAGAAGGAATTCAGCGAATACTTGCTCGATGTCATGAAGTTCAACAGAAATCGCGGTTTGCTTAAGAAGAGCGTTCACCCCTTCACTTGGAACACGTCGCCGACCGATGTCAGGCTGACAACCAGATACATGGAAGATTATGCGCTTTCTTGCATCTTCTCGGTCATTCATGAGCTGGGACACGCGACTTATGAGCAACAAATCGATACCAAGTGGGACGATACTCTCCTTTCAAACGGCGCCTCGATGGGTATCCACGAATCCCAATCGCGCTTTTATGAAAACACCATCGGGAGAAGTCTGGCGTTTTGTGAAACACATTATCCCAAGATCCAGGAGATTCTCCCCGAACAGACAAAAGGCATTTCCCTCAA
>JAQVPE010000020.1 GCA_028702245.1 Candidatus Izemoplasmatales bacterium | reverse complement strand
ATCAACATCAAAATCGAAGGCGATTATTCCCAAATGGCTGTCTATGCAGTCATGGGCGTACTCGGAAATGATCTGTTTTGTCGGAATATGGTTTATCCGTCTTTGCAACCAGACAGTAGAATTATCGATTTTATCAGAAATTCCGGTGGTCAAGTCGAGGTCAAAGACTCGGGAATTCAGTTCTGTAAATCGGAAACGAAAGCTGCGGTTTATGATGTTTCCCAATCTCCCGACATCGCACCGATACTAGCTATTCTAGCTGCTTTTTCCAAAGGGGAGAGTAGAATAATCAACGCTCAGCGTTTGAAATACAAGGAATCAAATCGCTTGTTGTCGACATACACGATGTTGCAGACAATCGGCGTCGAAGCCGAAATGACCGATGACGAATTAATCATTAAGGGTGTTGATGATTATAATGGCGGTCTATTTGATTCTTTCAACGATCATCGAATCGTCATGGCCTCAGCTGCTTCCTCAATCAGAAGCACCAAACAAATCACCATCAAAGATGCCCAAGCCGTCAACAAGTCGTATCCTGATTTCTTTTCCGATTTAATCGCTTTAGGCGCATCAGTTGACTTAATCGAGGAATAGTCCTATGAAAAAAATAGTCATCAAAACCAAAACGTTTTCCTATCCGGTAATTATCAATCCGGGATTGCTGAGTGATATTCTCAACTATCTGGAAAAAAACCAAAAATATGTCATCATCCATGATGATTTGATTCCAGAGGCATATGTTAACAAGGTTTCTTGTGCTTGCGACGATCCTTTAATCATATCTTTTCCTGCGGGAGAAAAAAGCAAAACGGTCGAAACCCATCAATATCTTGTTAGGACCATGCTCGACAACCACATTAAAAAAGACGCTGTGATCCTCGCTCTAGGCGGCGGCGTGACCGGTGATCTTGCTGGTTATGTCGCATCAACATATATGCGCGGTATCGATTACATCCAAATCCCAACAACCCTGCTTGCTCAAATCGATTCGTCTGTAGGGGGTAAAGTAGGTGTGGATTTCGCTGACGCAAAGAATGTTCTGGGCTCAATTTATCCGCCTAAAATGGTGTTGATCGACCCTTTGACACTATCAACTCTTCCTAAAAGACACTTTGCTAACGGCATGGCGGAAATGATCAAATATGGGATGATTGCCGATAGGGCGTTTTTTGATACTATCAACAACGAAGATATCAATCAAATGTTGGAGTGGGCAATCGATAAATCTGTTTCCATCAAAAAAATGTTTGTCGAAAAAGACGAAATGGATAAAGGCGATCGGCGTTTATTAAACTTTGGCCATACATACGGCCATGCGATTGAAGCATATTACAATTATGAGAAATATCTCCACGGCGAGGCGGTCTCGATCGGGATGGTGAAAATCGTCAAAGATAAACAGATAAAAAAAGAACTGATATCGGTATTATCAAAATACAATCTTCCTACGACAGATCCGGTAACAGACAAAAAACTAGAACCGTTTCTTGCGAAGGATAAAAAGAATCGCAGCGGACAAAATGTCTTTGTGGACATTGAGGAAATTGGCAAGGCATTTATAAACATAACGGCTTTAAAGAAGGAGAAATAATAATGAACACAATCGGAGAAAGAATAAAAGCAACGCTCTTCGGAGAGTCGCACGGGCAATTGATTGGGATCGTTATTGATGGCATTCCCTCCGGAATTAATCTAAATACATCACTGATTGACAAGCGTCTTGAAGAACGTCGTCCAAAACCTGGCATCGGAACAACCCGGGTAGAGAAGGATGAGTATGAGATCGTATCGGGATATTATCAAGAAAAAACGACAGGCGCTCCCTTAACCATAATAATCAAGAATCAAGATATCGACTCATCCGCCTATGATAATCTTAAGAACACGCCCAGACCATCTCATGCGGATTATCCAGCATTCTGCAAATATTTAGGTTACAATGATCCCCGTGGTGGCGGCGTTTTCTCAGGAAGAATGACCGTTCTGTTTGTAGTTCTTGGAGCTATTAGCGAGCAACTCCTTGAAAAAGCGAAAATTACCGTAATTTCTCACCTTTTAAAAATAAAACATATAAATGATACCAATTTTGATCAAACGAGTGTAAATAATGAATACGCACAAAACACTACTTTTGGACGTTTTCCCGTTATTAATTCATCGATTGAACCTGATATTGCCGAATTGATTGAACAAGCCAAAAACAACAAGGATTCCCTAGGCGGACTTGTAGAATCCGCCATTGTCGGACTCCCGGCTGGTCTTGGAGAACCGCTTTTTAGCTCGATCGAAAGCAGATTGTCTCAACTCTTGTTTTCTATACCCGGAGTCAAGGGGATAGAGTTTGGTTCCGGATTCAAATTCGCAGACATGTATGGTAGTGAAGCAAATGATGAATATCAATATGAAAATGGAAGAGTTGTAACTGATACCAATCATAACGGCGGTATCCTTGGCGGACTTTCGACAGGGATGCCGATCATCCTTCGGTTAGCCGTCAAGCCCACACCATCTATTGGCCTTCCCCAGCGAACCGTTGATTTGAAAAGTAAGGCCGATACCGTTATCGAGATTAAAGGCAGACACGATCCTGCAATTGTTTTGCGGGTTGTTCCAATAGTAAACGCCTTGTTAAATTTTGGTATATTGGATCTATTGTGCCAATTTCATGAACAGGATTGGTTGCGTTAAAAATGTATGGGTTGCTCGGGCAAAAACTATCACACAGTTTTTCGCCGTTGATCCATTCTCTCTTTGGAAATTCCAATTATCATCTATTTGAAACTGATGATCTTAAGGTTTTTTTCAATGAACGGAAATTTAAAGGGATCAATGTCACAATTCCTTATAAAGAGGTTGTGGCTCCTTTTTTGGATGAAGTTAGTCAGGTTGCGAGCAGAACCGGAAGTGTCAACACAATTATTAACGACAACGGAAAATTGATTGGTGAGAACACCGATTATTATGGACTTGATTACATGATTGACTTTTATAAAATCAAAATCCTTGGAAAAAAAGTCGTGCTTCTTGGCAACGGTGGCGTAGCTCAGACAACGGAGTGCTTGATGAAAGATTTAGGGGCGCTTTCTGTCTATAAGTTATCCCGATCCCCAAGAGCAGTCAATGATCTCTATTTTAAAGAATATGAGAAAGTGAATGATTGCGAAGTCATTATCAATACGACTCCTGTTGGCATGTACCCTCATAATGATGATCCGCTCCTGATTGATTTCCGTTTGTTTCCAAAGATAGAGGTCTTTATTGATTTAATCTATAATCCTCTTAGAACTCCTCATTGTCTCGCGGCTCTAAGTAACGGTATCAAAACATATAGCGGTCTGATGATGCTTGTTGCACAAGCCAAAACCGCGCACGACTTGTTTTTTAAAAAAAAGACGCCGCATACCGAGATTGACAGGGTATATCACTTGCTAAAAAGGCGGTTGACAAATCTCGTTTTCATCGGAATGCCTCTTAGCGGAAAATCATTCTATGCCAAGACATTGCACGGCAAATACCATAAAGAATTGGTTGATACCGACCGTGAAATTGAAACTTCCGAGAATTTGCCAATAACGGATATCTTCCTCAAGAAGGGTGAACCTTATTTTCGTGAACGAGAATACGAACTTATAAAATCGTTATATCGGTCACACGGATTGATGATCTCGACTGGTGGCGGCATGGTCCAAAACCCTTTGCTCATGGACTTGCTGAGGCAAAATGGAATCTTGATCTTTATCGATCGTGAAAAAGCGGATTTGGCTCAAAGAAAGCATAAAAACCGACCGCTGATCACCAGTAGCGAGGATTTGTTCCGCTTATACGACAAGCGCCATCCTCTATATGAAAAATATGCCGACATCATTGTCAAAATGGCTCCGGGTAAAGAATATCATCATGCAGAAATAGAGGCGAAAATCAATGAATATCTTAGTCATTAACGGCCCAAACTTGAATCTTTTAGGTACACGCGAGGTCGAAATATATGGTCACACGACCTATCAGGATCTTGTCGATATCATCGCTGGTCACGCAGCGAAATCAGATTGTGTTGTCGAAATCCATCAATCTAATCATGAAGGCGAAATCATTGACATCATTCAGAATAATTACCGTAACTTTGATGGCATAGTGATCAACCCCGGAGCTTATGCCCACTATTCTTATGCTATTTACGATTGTCTCAAGGCAATTAACATTCCCGCGATTGAAGTTCATATATCAGATGTAAATTCCCGCGAATCTTTTCGAAAAAACCTTGTCACAAAGGATGCCTGCAAGGCGATGATCAGCGGCCTTGGCGTGTTGGGGTACACTAAAGCGATCGATATGCTTATAAGAGGAGAACATAAATCATGATTATCAAATTCAAAGAAAACACCAAACGCGAAGAAATCGAGACGCTAAGAAAATCGCTCGTCGATCTTGGCTTCGCCATTCACGAAAGCATCGGCGACACGATTACTGTTTTTGGTGTCGTCGGGGACACCACCGCTTATGATATCAATCGACTATACGCCTATGAATTTGTAGACAGCGTTCTGAGAATCCAAGAACCTTTTAAAAGAGTAAACCGCAAATTCCATCCTAATGACTCTTTAATTGATGTCGGCGGTGTCGTTATCGGTGGCAAAAACATCGTCGTCATCGGCGGTCCTTGTGCGGTTGAATCACATGAACAGATGGAAATAATCACCCCTTTGATTGCGGGTGCGGGGGCTAAACTCCTAAGAGCTGGCGCTTTCAAACCAAGGACTAGTCCATATTCATTCCAAGGATTAGGGTTGGAAGGGTTGGAAATACTTAAATCGATGAATCATAAATACAAGCTTCCAATCGTCAGCGAAGTCATGAGTTTGGAAGATCTTCCTTTATTTGTCGGAAGAGTCGATTTGCTTCAGATTGGAGCCCGAAACATGCAAAACTATCCTTTGCTCAGAGAGGTTGGAAAGACCGATATTCCGGTTCTTCTCAAGCGTGGTCTCGCAAACACGATCGAAGAATTGCTGATGTCGGCCGAGTATATCCTCTCAGAGGGCAATAAAAACGTCATCCTTTGCGAACGCGGAATCAGAACATTTGAACCTTCTACTAGAAACACGCTTGACATCAGCGCCATCCCGGTACTCAAAAAACTCACCCATCTGCCAATCATCATCGACCCGTCACACGCTTCCGGGCATTGGGAATACGTCGAATCATTGTCAAAAGCAGCGGTTGCGGCCGGATGTGATGGCTTGATCATTGAAGTACACCACGAACCCGAAAAAGCTTTGTCCGACGGACAACAGTCGTTAAAACCCGAACGCTTCCATAAATTGATTGCGGATTGTCGTAGGATCGCTCTGGCGGTTGATAGAACCCTTGAATGATAATATTAATTTTTTTGAATGCAATATCTTTTAATGTTTTTGTATGATATAATCCCCCTTAGAAGGGAAGGTGATGTCATTGAAAGAATATGTAAAATTTATTGATGGTCTGCCTTTGATTTTGAAAGTGATTTTGGCTTTACCTGGTCTTGATGGCATTTTCTACGGCATTTATCGAATATGCAAAGGACGGATAATTATCGGAATCCTTTGGATAGTCCTCGGTATTGCTATTTTGTGGATTATCGATATCATCACGATCATCCTTAACGGAAAGGTAACAGTCCTAGTTTAATCGAAGCGACCAAAAAAGGAATCCCGCGGGATTCCTTTTTCTTTGTCAAACATGTTTTTTGAGAATTGAGACAAGCCTAGGTATTTCCTCACGATTTAATGAACTGACTGCAATTCGGATCAGCCCTTCCATCGGAATGACGAAAACATGCTCATTCACCAAATCTTGAAAAATATTTTTGTTGGCGGTTTCAATGCTGATAAAGAAGCCGCCAAGATACGGCAACATTTTCAATCCTTGCTTACCAGCTTCGCTCACAAACAAACTGCCGCGTTCTTTGAGAAGTTTTCTCGCCTCGACGAGTTCGTCTTGAAACTTTGCCAAGTATTCTTTGTCGGTGAAGATCTTGCCAATGATATTCATTCCTGGTTGGCTGACGCTTGAGAACCGTCCGCGAACCGAATAATCGCCAACACGGATGAAATGGTCGATTATATCTTGGGATTTGCTGAGGCCGATTTGGGCGCCGATTCGAAAGCCGTATAGAGAAAAGGTTTTTGAACCCGAGAAGATAACAACCGCGAGAATGTCCGGATCCAAATCGAGAAGCGAGAGGAAAGCGTCCCTAGAAACTTCGGTATCTTTCTCTTGGTAATCGATATAGGCGATATCCTGGATCAAAATCACCGGAATGTTTGTTCTTGATATTTCATTTAGCGTCGCAACAACCTCTTTCCAATCTTCCTCGGTCATGCATAAACCCGTGGGGTTGTTACATGGATCGTTAAGCAATACACAAAGGCGCTCTTGTTCCTTGGCGAGTTCGCGTGCCTTTTCTTTGAAATCCGCTAAGTTGAAATGATTGTTTTCATCATACATTTTGAATGTCTTGAGGTCGACCCCCGCTTCAAAAGCGAAGTTTTCATATGGAGTCCAATAATGGTTTGGAAGCAAAACTTTTTGTCCAAAATCGTTAAAATTGAAAAACGTATTACTGATGGCGCCGCTGCCGCCGGTAGTAGGTATTACCGAATAGTGGAACTTTTCTTTAAACAGATCGCTGTGCTTGCCAAAAACCCAGTTGAAAGCTCCTTCACTGAAAGCTTTTGTTCCCCGAACCGGGGCATAGTGATAGATTTCGGCGTCGCTCAGTTTGTGCAACAATTCCTCGACAACGTGATATTTGAACACGTTGCCTTTCTCATGATGAAGCATTCCAACGGTGGCGTCGATAACGTCGCCATATTTTGCTTTCATCGCTTTGGCTTCCTGCGAAATTTGCAGGATGTTTGATTGTAGTTTCTTGCTTTCTGCGTGTCTGCCAACAATGTTGCTATGCATTTTTCACACCCTTTTCTTCAATATTAGAAATACTTATGCAAAACAATCGTTTGTTTTCGGTCGGGACCGACCGAAATGATCGTTATTCTACTTCCGGTAATTGTTTCAATGGCTTTAAGATAGTTGATGCAATTTTGGGGTAATTCATCATAACTTTTGCTGTTTGTTAGGTCTTCGTTCCACCCTGGATAAGTTTTGTACAATGGTTTTACGCGTGAATAACAGTCGTAATCGGCAGGGATATGTTCGATAATCTCACCGTCAAGCTCATAGGCGTAACAAATCTTGATTTCTTCAACTCCCGTAAGCACGTCAAGCAACATTATTGCAAGTCCAGTGATGCCATTGATTCTTTTGGCGTGTTTCAAAACAACCCCGTCAATCCAACCGATTCTTCTCGGCCTGCCGGTGGTGGTTCCGTACTCAAAACCTCTTTCCCTGATTCCTTTAGCGATTTCATCTTCAAATTCTGTTGGAAAGCTGCCGCTTCCAACCCTTGTGGAATAGGCTTTGGTTACCCCAACGACGTCTTTGATTGCTTGTGGCATTATTCCTGCGTTAAGCGGAACAGCTGCCGCTGTCGGAGAACTGCTTGTCACGAAAGGGTATGTTCCGTGATCAAGGCAGAGCATCGATCCCTGAGCTCCTTCGAAAAGGATCTTTCTGTCTTCTTCAAGAAGTTGGTTTAATAAAACAGTGGTGTCGGTAACGTATTCTTTGATTGTCTGTCCGTATGCGTAATACTCTTCCGCAATAGCCTCTATGGAAAACTCGGTTTTACCGAAAGTTTGAAACAAAGGGTTATGTAATGACAAACTGATCTGTAATTTCTGGATCAGTTTTTCTTTATTCATAAGGTCTCCAACCCGAATCCCGAACCGGGAAGCCTTGTCCATGTAAGCCGGTCCAATGCCTTTTTTTGTGGTACCGATCGGTTGGTCTTCCCTAATAGACTCAAACAATCCATCAAGTTCCAAATGATAGGGCATAACAACGTGAGCCCGATTAGAAAGATAGAGTTTGAAATCCTGAAACCCTTCATTCTTAACAAGATTTATTTCATCAATCAAAGCTTTGGGGTTAACAACCATTCCGTCAGCCATGATGTTGATTTTGTTTTTGTTGAAAACACCCGAAGGCAATAGATGCAGGGCGTGTTTTTTTTGACCAAAAAAAATAGAGTGCCCGGCATTGTTTCCGCCTTGGCTGCGAACGACAACTTCGGCACTAGAAGCGAGGTAATCGGTAATCTTTCCTTTGCCTTCGTCGCCCCATTGCGTCCCTACGACAACCACGGTTTTCGCCAAGTGACATCCCCCCTGAAAACATCATCATTATATCATACAGCTTGATCATTTAGTAGTTCAAAATGAATGAAAAACTGCTTTCACAGTTTTTCACCGGTCAGTTATTATTGTAACTTGTCTTCATGAAATCCGTTGATAACTTCTCTGGCAACCCAAATGCCGGTTGCCCCGGCTTGGGCAAGGCCTCGGGTTATTCCCGCACCGTCGCCCCCAAAATAAAGTCCCGCAACTTGTGATTGGAAATTGTTGTCAACGTCAGGCCTTGAAGAATAAAATTTGGATTCAACACCGTAAAGAAGGGTATGCTCGGATGCGATTCCCGGAGTTACATGATCCAAAGCCTCGATCATCTCCATTATCGATTTCATCGTCTTATATGGTAAAACCAAACCTAAATCTCCCGGCACCGCTTCAAGTAATGTTGGTCTGACAAAACCTTCGTTGATGCGTTTGACGGTTGAACGTCGGTTCTTTTTCAAGTCTCCATATCGTTGAACGATAACCGCTCCGTTTGAGAGCATATTTGCCAATTTCGATACTCCATGAGCAAACTCATTCGGTTGATTGAACGGTTCAGTAAAATTATGGCTTACCAAGATTGCAAAATTGGTGTTTTTTGATCCAAGTTGATTATCATAATAGGCGTGGCCGTTTGCCAGAATGGTGCCGCTGTGATTTTCCATAACGACATGTCCGGAAGGGTTCGCACAAAACGTCCTGGCTTGCGATCCCGAACTGGTGCGGTAAATAAATTTTCCCTCGTAGAGATTTTCATTGATTTCTTCCATCACTGAATTGGAAGTTTCGACGCGAACCCCGATATCGACATGGTTTGCCCGCATCATGATGCCGTGTCTTTGACATAGGTCTGCTAACCACATGGATCCGTCACGCCCCGGAGCGATAAAGACTTTATCCGCAAACAACTCTTCTTTGTTTGTTAGGATAACGCCTTTGATTCTTTCGTTTTCGGTGATGATGTCTTCGACTTCGGTTTTATAGCGCATTTCGATTTTGTCTTTTAAAAACTCATAAATGTTCTTGAGTATTTTTAGATTGATTTCCGTGCCAAGATGTCTAACGCGGCCGCGCAGCAGCTTCAACCCGACAGCCAACCCTTTTCTTTCGATTTCTTTGACTTTCGCGGTTGTGGGATCGGTGATTGAATCCGGGGCGCCAAAATGAAGATTGACCTCATCGGCATATCTGATCAATTGTTCGATCTTGGCTTCATCAAGGTATTCGTTCATCCAACCGCCATATTCGCTGGTGATATTGAATTTCCCGTCGGAGTAAGCTCCGGCTCCGCCAAAACCGTTGGTTATCGAGCAATACGGCAAACAACCGACAAAGCCGTTTTTTTGGGTTGGACATTTACTGATCTTCTTTTCCAAAATCGGACAATTTCGATGGTAGATGTCATGTCCTTTATCAATAAGAAGTACTTTGTACTCCGGTTTTTTTACAGTTAATTCATATGCGCACATATACCCCGCGGGTCCGGCGCCGACAACGATGACATCGTATCGATTATCCATCAAAACATCCCTTTCAAAAAGCCGATTAGATAATATCATCATTCTACTTCAAAAGCAACCACGAACCAAAGAAAAACAGAGTCGAGGACTCTGTTTGTTTGGTGGGTGATTA
>JAQVPE010000226.1 GCA_028702245.1 Candidatus Izemoplasmatales bacterium | reverse complement strand
AGCATTGTGGATGTTAAAGTTCTTGTGGTTTTGAATAAATCAAAAACCGGTCCGCTGCCGGCGTTGCCGGCAACCATACTAACAGCGGTAGCCTCGCCAAGGGCTCTGCCAAGCCCCAAGACGATTCCGGTGATGATACCAGGTTTGGCTGAGGCTAGTGTCACTTTGAAAAGGGTTTGGATCTTTGTGGCCCCCAGTGCAAGCGAGGCTTTTTCCAGATCATGATCTACTGTGTTTATTGCGGTGACTGACATCAAAGTGATCGTTGGATAGATCATTACCGCGAGGACCAGGACGGTTGCCATGCCTGAAATTCCGCCTGCGGTTTGGATCCCTCCTAAGCTGGCGATCCGAACCACAAATTTTGTAATGACTCCCAGGCCAAAAACCCCATAGATGATCGAGGGAATGGCCGCCAACAGTTCAACGACCGTTTGAAATAGATTCTTGAATATTTTTGGCACAATCTTCGCGATGAATAGTCCGGAAAAAATCGCAATCGGCGAAGAAATTATGGCAGCCAAACTGACGACATAGACTGTATTTATGACAATATATAAAATTCCATATTCATTTGGGGGAATAAACCAGGTTTGTCCCATCATGAAGCGGATAAATGAAACCTTTTGATCGCCGTAGCTTGAAAAAAGAAAAGGAGAAGCGCCTTTTTGGATCACAAACATGATGATCAAGATCACAAACGACGCTGAAATGATTGCGGGTATCAAGAGCAATCTGGGCATTAGTATGTCAATTGTTTTTTTATTTGATATTTTTGTCCTTCTCATGCGCTATACCCCGATAAAGCAAGAGCAGGCCTTGGGCCTGCGGGCTTGACTTGTTGTTCTCTTAATCAATCGAGATTCGACCAATTTGAGATTGTGCCTTGGTAAATCTGTTTTACTTCTAAAGCGAGGATCGATTCAACACTCGTATTAGCACTGTTTACCACAACCACAACCGCATCAAAGCAGATGAAACCCGAAGTGTTAGCCGCTGCTGGTTCGGTATCTTTGAAATCTCTTGAGGCAAAACCGATGTGGAGTTTGTTTCCTCCGGCAGCTTCGCTTCCTTGGGTTCTTTTGTACGCGTCTCCTGAACCGGTGTGGTTGTGTTCAGGGATGAAGTTCCCACATTTTGCGCTAAATTCTTGTGAGAGTTCACGAGCAACCGATTCCACCGAAGTTGATCCGCCAAAATAGATGGTGATGTCGGAGTTATCTTGATTGGCAATTGGATAATTGGTTTTGATATCGTCCCAGGATGGTGTGTCTTCGGTGGCGCTGATGATTCCTGATTTGTTTTGGATAGCGGCAATCCCGTCTAAAGTACCCATATAGGCGACAAACGCTTCAATAATTTGCCTTTGTCTATCCATGTTGGTCCAATTGGAACGAATCATGTAGTTGAATGATCGTTTAAGATCATAGGTGCCGTTCAATACGTTTGCCTCGGTTGGTTCGATTCCTTCAAAAGACAAGCCTTTGAGTCCTGAAGTCGCAAGCGATGCCAATGAAATGTAGCCGACACCGTAAATATCATTGTTAACAGAGGTGATCATGCTGCCGTTGCCATCGACTTCGACGTAGCCGGTCACCAACTCCGCGTTGCTGGAAACTGCATCGTCGAAGTCGATTCCGGAGAAGAAAGCGTCTCTTGTTCCAGAAGTAGTATCGCGAGTATAAACTGTAATCGATCTGGTTTCATCAAAGGTGTTTTCTGTAGTGGTGCTTGTACATGTGGATGCTCCAAGTGCCAAAAGCACCATTAAAGCCATTATTATTTTTTTCATTGTATTCTCCTTATGATATTTTTGATTCACACCGGTATTTTAGCAATTTAGCATCATTGAAAAATATCATAAATCGGTAAAGAAATGTAAATAATTGTTAAGACATAAAAAAAGAGCCTTCAGCGGCTCTTGGAAAAGTTTACTTATCGAATTTAGCGAAAGGATCATCGTTTTCAATATCCTTCTTTTGTTGTTCCTTACGCATTCTTTCCATAACAACGCGTTTGGGTTCGACGACTATCATCATTATTAAATAGGCAAGAAGTCCGCCGCCTGCCACAAAAATAGCAATAAGCCATAAAACTCTGATCAACGTGACATCGACATCAAAGTAATCCGCAAGTCCGGCGCAAACACCGGCAATTTTTCCGTTTTCAGTATCCCGATACAATCTTCTTTTTTCCATTACATAAACATCCTTTCCCTAGTAGTATACACAAAATATTACATTCTTTCAACAATTTCAGAAAGCAGTTTCCCAAGCTTGCTGCTGATTTGGGAGCCAACCTCCAAAACTTCAGTGTGCGACAACCGCGTCCGGCTGATGCCGGTAGCCATATTTGTTACCGAAGCGATGGCAAGCACTCGGATACCAGCGTGTCTTGCGACAATCGTTTCGGGAACGGTTGACATTCCGATGATATCGCCGCCCATCGCACGATATGCCTTGATTTCGGCTTTCGTCGCATAACTGGGGCCGAGATAGCCAACATATACGCCC
>JAQVPE010000225.1 GCA_028702245.1 Candidatus Izemoplasmatales bacterium | reverse complement strand
CACTTCAGACGGCGGAGCTGTGATAGTGTGGGAAGATTTTCGCCTTGATTCTCAAAACGCTGAGCTATACGCACAAAAGCTGAATTCTGCAGGCACCAAGCTTTGGGGACACTTTTAATAAATATGTTCCCACAAACCAGCTGCGTTGAAAGTACGTCGTTGCTTGAAAAAGTGCTGTTAAATATACGTCAGTAACATATTTTGGGCAAAAATATGTTTCCCCACTCCAGGTTTTTCGAAGATCGGAAACATATTTAGGTCATTCTTAGAGTATCATGAACTTTAAGTCTCTGACATTTCAAGCCTGATGATGATTATTGCTATAAGTCAATTCAACAACCTGAATAGTGCTTTTTAGGCTTCTCTTATAGGATTGTTACTTAAACAAGGTCTTATTTGTTATCATCAAAACCTTGAATCTTCATGTCAGAATACAGCCTTATCGCCTTATATCGGGCGGGAGAAAAGGTGACCTGCATAACTTCTTTGTTTTTCAACAACTGATTGTACGACATGCCATCCATAACTTTTTTTCCGATAAACAACCATTTCTCAACATAACAAACAACTCCCATTTGAACTATCTCGTTCCATAAGAAGTCTTTCTTGAGAAAGCGTTTGAACAGCGCTCTATGAATCCCGGTCTTGTCAATTGTGATAACAGAGAAGCATTTGTTAAAGGAAAGAATGAATAGCAAAAAAGGTACTACTCCGACAAACAAGATTATAAGAATGATTGTTGTTTCGGATGCACCTCCGTTTCGCCTAATTGGGTTAATCACAAATTCAAGCAATAAGACAAAAACAGAAATTGATATAAGAAACATCATGCCAAATAGATAGAAAGGCGTGGCAAGAAATTTGGTTTTCATTGGTTTCATATAGTCTTCCATCCTAACAATCCAAGTTTAGCCCGCAACCGCATCAATAACAATTTCCCCACTTTCTCCACCATTACTATCAAAGATAGAATTGAGTAGTGTGTTTAATATTGTTGCTATTACTCCATATGTCACAGCAATATAGTAGGTGTATACATTTATTGAAAGCGATGCATTTAACCTAGACAGAAAAGATAGTGATTGATTGGTCACATTTCCGAATATTTCTGGCGATGCTATTAAGGCATGACTCATTATGCCGAAAGTTGCAAGCGATATGATAGCTGTAATTTCTCCAGCAATTAATGCGTGATTGCGATCTATGTTATTCCAGCCGTTATTCATTCCTTGATTCCCGTAATCTCCCAAATATCCCCCTAAAAATGCTCCCGCATCACAGATTGGCGGTCCTAATGGCCCAGAAGCGAGTGATATAGCCACGCTTGCTGTAATGATTGCTCCTGAGACTGCTCCGCTAACAAATCCCGCAAACATATCATCTCCGTTGATTGCGGCAACTACCGCACCAACAACTGCGCCTATCGTTGCTCCGAGAAGTATTGTCCCCAGTATTCCAATGAAAGACTTTCCATTTGGATCCGTATACATTACTGGAGTAATGTAGTCAGAGATAACCCTACAGGATTCCTAAATACACAAAGTAGACCTCAATCATCCGTTTATTGAGTTTGTTCTTGTTCTCATGGATTACCACTTTGTCTATTAGTCTTGTAACATCATTTCTTTGCAGATCTATGATTTGCTCGTGTTCGCTGATCAAATTAAAGAACGCATCCATATTCTTATCTTCTTTGTTCAATTCGTTGAGTTTTGATTCACATTCTCTGATATGCTTTACAAGTCGGATTTTTTCAAGATCATACGATTTATCCAGATCAAAAAATCTGTCCTCCGTGATTTTGTCACTTACATATTTTTCGAAAAGTTTCTTTGTTAATTTATCGACTTCACTTAGTCTAAGTGTGCTTTCGGTAATGTTTTACGTCAACTCTTTTTTTTGTTGGTCAATTGCTTTAGTTGTTCTCATTTTGTCCATAAATTTGGATCGGCCAGTTTTGGTGGATCGAATCATCTCATTGATTTTGCCGGTAATAAGTCCCTCTAAATCGTCATACGCAATATAATGACTGGTGCATTTGGATGTGCCACAGCGATAAGTACTACAGGCAAAACTGCGATGTCCGCCTCTGTCGTGCCTTATCGAAAGTGATAAAGTCTTTCCACACTCATTACATCTCAATTTGCCTTTGAAGATGTTTTCATGAGAGTATATAATATCTTGTGGACTTTCAAAAAGCAGTGAAATTAAGTAAGTGAAATTAAAAGGGAAAACCTTTGTGTATAATAGAGTTTGCGAACCAACCACACACAGGAGGATTTCCCATGTATGATTTTACCACAAAATTGATGTCTTGTCTTGCCAATCGAGAAAATATGGAAGAAGCGATCCAAGAGTTGTTTCGATCAGAACTTGAAAAAGCGATGAACGATCTCTTGAAGCTCGAATTGACATCTCATCTGAACTATGAACGCTATGAACGATCCGGACTCTCGGAAAACAATTCCAGGAATGGATCTTATGAACGAAAGCTACAGACGACGCATGGCGAATTGAATCTCGTCA
>JAQVPE010000224.1 GCA_028702245.1 Candidatus Izemoplasmatales bacterium | reverse complement strand
TGAAATTAAATGAATTTAAAGGAGATCAAAATGAGTAAAATCGGCGTCGCCGTCTGTGGCAATTCGGGCCTCGACTACATGGTCCACGACAAGGAGATCCGGATTTTCAGATCGCTCTTATTGATTGGCGAAAAGGAATACGAGGATTTCATCGAAATCACCGCGGAAGACTTCTACGACCGCATCACCAAAGATCCCGAACTCGATATCAAGACCGCGCAAACCTCAACCGGCAAGATTTACGAGATGTATCAGGAAATGCTTCAATCAGGTTATGACGAACTGATCGTCATCACCATCTCCAAGCATTTGAGCGGGACTTACCAAAACGCGATATTGGCAGCCAAAATGATCGAAAATACCCCAATCCATGTCTTTGATTCCCAGTCGCTCTCCCATGTCGAGGCGACGATGGCGAACGTCGCCAAAAAAATGGCGGACGAAGGCGCAAACGCCGCGGCGATCCTCGAGGAGCTTTCCTGGATCCGCGACCATAACCATATCTACGTTTGCGTCGACACGCTTAAATACCTTGTTAAAAACGGCCGTCTATCCAATGCGGCGGGCTTCTTCGGAACCTTGTTGAAGCTGAAACCGTTGCTTGAGATTTCTCAAGAAGGAAAGGTCGAGACACTCGAAAAGATCCGGACCACCGCCAAGGCCAGAGAGGCGATGCTGAATCATTTCAAAAACGATATCAGAGGCAAAAAAGCCGAAGTATTCATTATCTACACCAACAATATGGCCGAGATGTTCGACCTCCAGGAAGAACTCGAAAACTACGAGGGCGTTAGCGAGGTCAAACTGATTCCCCTGACCCCTGTCGTCGGCTGCCACGCCGGACCGGGGACGATGGGACTTGGCTATATCGAAAAGAAGTGAGTTTATGCAAACAACCAAGGAAGTCATCAACGAACTCTTAGTCGAGATCTTCAACCGGATCCTGACGATCGAGGGTGAGGCCTTGAAGCAGCAGGGAATCAAACTCTCGATGAGCGAGATCCATGTGCTCGAGGCAATCCAAAACAGCAGTGACAAGACGATGACAGCGATCGCCCAAAAACTGGGGATCACGGCCGGTTCGCTGTCGGTTGCGATCAACACCCTCTATCAAAAAGGCTATGTCGAACGCCTGGCCGATCCTGAGGATCGGCGGAAGGTTTTGATCAAGCTTCAGGAAAAGGCCGAAGCGGTCCTCAAGTCCCATGATGAGTTCCACAAACAGATGATCGACGCGATCTTCATTGATCTGAAGGTCGAAGAAGATGAAGTCCTGGTCGCATCTCTGCGCCGCGTCGCAGGCTTCTTCAAGGACTATCCCGTTTCTTTTTAAACAAGGCCCCCGTCCTCCCACGGGGGTTTTGTTTACAAAAAAAAACAGCGACTAGCGCTGCCTTGAAAAATGATTATTCGACGATGATGCAGTCGACCGGACAATTGACTTCGCAGACGCCGCAGTCAATGCACTGTTCAGGGTCGATCACGTAGATATCACCGGCGGTGATGCAGTCTACGGGGCAGTTTTCCTTACAGGTGCCGCAAGCGATGCAAGTATCCAAGATTTTTCTAGGCACGGTTATCCCTCCCTCATCATATTCGGAACCGATACTATTTTATCAAGCAACACCCTCTTTGTAAAGAAATAATCCGATATCGTCAGAAATATTCGTTTTCATCCCTAAGTCAGTGGTTTTATGCTTGTCTTTTGCTATCATTATGTGATACAATGATTAAAGCAAAAAAGGAGTGATGGCAATGCCCTTATGGTTAGAGATCGTTTTGCCGATCGTCACATTGCTTGTTGGTCTGATCCTCGGATTCGTCCTGGCCAAGCGCTATTTCAAAAACTATCTTGACAAGAATCCGCCGATCACCGAACAGATGGTCCGCGCGATGATGTCGCAGATGGGCAGGACCCCGTCGGAAAAACAAGTCCGACAAGTCATGGCATCAATGAAACAAAACAAATAAATAGACAATGGGCTGATCGATCGATCAGCCCTTGTATTTTCTTGACTCGATTATTGATGGACTCTTTGGTGATAATGCGTGTGCAATAGTTGATGCGACAAGTGACCGAGCGGTTCTTTCAAGTAGTCGGCATAGAGTTTCTGGATCGCCGGATTCTCGTGGGATTTGCGGATCGGCATCGCCTGGTCAAGACGGTAAGTCGCCTCGATCCGCTCGATGCGGGTTTTCGTCGTCGTTCCGTAGGGCTGGCCGCCACCGCCGATGCAACCGCCGGGGCAGCACATGATTTCGATGAAAGCATAAGGGGAAGAGCCGTCTTTCACTGCCTCAGCCATCTTTTTGGCGTTTATGAGGCTGTTGGCGACTGCGAATTTGTAAGTTGTCCCCCCCAAAGTGACTGCGGTTTCCTTGATCCCTTCGTGGCCTCTGACCTCAGTGAAATCAAGGTTTGTTAGAGGCTTCTTTTCGACAACTTCATAAACGGTCCTTAGTGCGGCTTCCATGACCCCTCCCGAGGCTCCAAAGATCGCCGCGGCTCCGGTTGTGATCCCGAAG
>JAQVPE010000223.1 GCA_028702245.1 Candidatus Izemoplasmatales bacterium | reverse complement strand
GATCGTAAATGACTTGGTTCCCGACTTCAATCTTGAAAGCGGCTTCAAGATTGCTTGGATCCACTACTTCTTTAATAATCTTGCCATAGTAAAGGTGGCCAAGATGCCCGGAAGGATAGATCCGGATCAGATAAGTCGTGTTGTCGGTATCCAATTTGAACAGACGTTTCTTCTCATCGTAACTGATCAATTGTCATCACCGCCGCTCGTTTTTTCATTGCTAAGAACGAAGGTATCCCTCAAATAAAGTTTGAAGTAAGGATGGATGACAAAGATCGCCAGTAGCACTGTATAAGCGATTTGTAGAAGTACCGACAAAACGATCAGCCATGAGGGGGAATAAACGGTAACGGCCAAGAGATTGTCAATCAAAACCCCGGACAAAAACGCGGGCGAGAAAACCAGAAAATACTGCATCCTCAAAGGAATGAGACCGTTGCTGAAAAAGATGGGCAACGCGCAGAAGACAAGGATGTAGACGAGGTAACTGAGTGAAAGGATCTTATAGGATTTGCTGATGATGGCCAGTGAAAGTCCGATCACGATGTGGTTGATCACCCCAAGGAGATACACTAAAAACAACAACAAGTAGTTGACTTCCAAGTTTCTGATGAATGCCAGGGCAAGGAAGATGAACAACAAGGGTATCAGCTGAACGAGAACGGCAGCTGTGATCTTTGAAAGCAGCAACTCCCTGGGCTTGATTGCTTTCATTGTTTGGGGCAACTCGGACAGATTCATTTCAAACTGCAAACTGAACGAGAAAAGCAAAACCGGCAAGATGAAAACCGAGACATATAGAGCATTGGCCGGATTCAGCGACTGAAACAACCCGGTAGCCACCCCGAGGACGAAAGCGATAACAATCACGAAAACAATCACGCGGGTCACGAATAGTCGTTTCAGATCCGCCTTGAGGAGCGTCCAGTAGTTTTTCAAATAGATCAACCCCTTATTATAAGTTATTATACATAAACGCATAAAATTGAAGAAGACATAAAAAACTTGTTCCGATCAACGAAACTTTTTCCCGAATTTCTCTTTAAAAAATATGGTTAAATCCATGATATCATCAACTTGATTAACGAATCCCGATTTTTGCACGATGTAAGTCCGTTTGGCAAAATCGGAGATGATAAAGAAATCCTTTGTGGATTTGATCCTGCTGATTTCGGCATAGGGAAGCTTATTCTCTTTCAAATTCTCGATCAAAATGGCGTCCGATGTAAAGATATATGTCTGAACGATCGGGTTATCAACGAGCGGGCTTTCCTTGAGCACTTTTCTTGTCGTCAATTTCTGCAACAACATCGTCAGGCCGAGATACAAACACAATATTCCCAAAAACACCAACGAATACTCCCACATCCCGTTAAGAAACATGTAGATCATCAAACCGATCGTCACTAAGGCGACCACAAGAAAGTTGGTTTTGAGAAAGCCAATCAGATAATAGCGGTTATAGCCGATGATCAGTTGTTTGTCATAAAGCGTTTTGTTAACGATGTTCATCTTATCACCAACCTAAAAATTGAATCTTTTGAAAGCAAGCGGGTAGATCCCGATGCCGATCAAGACCATCGCTCCGTATCTGATGAAATCGAATAAAACGACCAATGTCGCCAATCCCAATTCACCTTCCGCCAGCCCCTCCGGATCAACGATCAACCCAAAAACAAACTTTAGGCCGAGACGCACACCCATGACAATGCCGACGCCAAGCGCAAAGCGGATCAAATTCTTCCAAAGCACGCGATGGTTTGAAAAAGCGACTTTCCGATGTTCGAACAATACTCCGATCGTGAAGCCAAAAATCGCTCCCATCATCTTGGCCACGCCTTCAAGGGTATTATAAAGATTTTGAGCGTTAGTCAATGTAGCGGTCGCTTCGACAGTCATGATGAAATAGAAGCATAATACGAGGAAGATGATCCCCGCTCCAAATAGAAGATAAATATAAAGACGAGTCCGATTTTCCAG
This sequence comes from Candidatus Izemoplasmatales bacterium, assembly GCA_028702245.1. GTDB lineage: Bacteria > Bacillota_I > Bacilli_A > Izemoplasmatales > Hujiaoplasmataceae > JAAYZB01. Next base: position 553 of record JAQVPE010000223.1, on the reverse strand, counting down.
TTTGTTCAAAAGCCAATAAAAAGCGTAGCTGATGCCAAGGGCAAGCAAAGCGCCAACGACGACATCGCTAAGATAATGGACGCCAAGATACATTCTGCTCAAGGCAACCATCACGATGATGACGCCGACGATGATGGAAAAAAGACGTTTGCGGATCCAGATTGCCAGTCCTCCAAATACGGTCGCCGCTCCTTGAGTGTGGCCGCTTGGAAACGAGAACCCGCCTGCCGTCTGCGGTCTGATGTTCGTGATTGCCTCATCGACCAAAAACGGCCTCGGTCTTTGGACGATCACCTTGATGATGCTGTTTACAACCAGAGAAACGAACACGGTTATCCCGAGAGCCTCTCCGACTTTTTTGTCATAGCACCAGTAGACGAATCCCATTAACCCGACGATAACCAATTCCTCGCCAAAAATGGTCCACATTTGGAAAAAGAAATCCCATAAATCACTACGAAAACTTTGGAGCCATTTGATCAGTTCAAGTTCGAAGACCATCCTAGAAATCCCCTTTCAGATCAATTTTAAAACAAAGAATATAGTGCTATCC
>JAQVPE010000019.1 GCA_028702245.1 Candidatus Izemoplasmatales bacterium | reverse complement strand
GATGGCGTCATCATCAAACGCTTGCTTAGATATGTCAAACCGTTCATTAAGCAGTTAATCATCTCTTTTGTGCTCGTAATGCTGGTCGTTGGCATCGATTTGATCGGGCCCTTGCTCATATCCGAGGCGATCGATACTCTTGGCGAACCGACGATTCGTTTCGTCAAGATTGTGATCATCGTCTTGGGATACTTCGTTCTCCTTGGCCTCGGCGCAATCGTCTCCTATAAGCAGACGATGGTTTTGCAAAACGCAGGGCAGAAAATCATCTACAACATTCGGAAAGATGTCTTCACCCATATCGAGTCGTTGTCCGTGGATACTTTCAACCACATACCGATCGGAAAACTCGTGACGAGGGTGACTTCCGATACCGACACTCTCAACACCTTGTATACGGATGTGCTTGTGAACTTCTTCAAAAATTCAATCACAATCATCGGCGTTTTCGCAATCATGTTTTTCAACAATTGGAAATTGACGCTTTATGTCATGAGCGTTGTGCCGGCGGTCGTCGTGGCCGCATTCGTGTTCCGCAAGTTCGCAAGGAAGGCTTACCGGAAAGTAAGAGCGAATATCTCCATTTTAAACGGTTTCTTGTCGGAACATCTTTCCGGAATGAAGCTGATCCAAATCTTCAACCGCGAAGAGCGGAAATTCCGGGAGTTTCGCCGAAAAAACCTTGACCTTAATCAAAGCTATTTACAGCAGACACTGGCTTTCAGCCTCTATAGGCCGCTCATGTATCTTCTTTATATTATCGCACTGATCATCGTGCTCTGGTTTGGTTCTTTGGAAGTCATCGGCGGGTTCCTTTCTTTTGGGATGCTGTTCGCCTTCACCCAGTACATCAATAAGTTTTTCCACCCGATCCAAGAACTCGCCGAACAGTTTGATACCTTGCAGTCGGCTTTCACCTCAGGCGAGCGGATCTTTGAGATACTCGATACAAAACCGATCATCACCGACAAGGAAGACGCAATCGAACTTGGTGAGTTCAAGGGTAAGATCGAGTTTCAAAACGTTTGGTTTGCCTATCAAGAAGACGACTGGATCTTAAAAGATGTTTCTTTTGTCGTCAATCCGAAAGAAACGTTGGCGCTGGTTGGCGCCACCGGTTCCGGAAAAACGACGATCATCAGTCTCATCGTCAGAAACTACGATATCCAGAAAGGCCGGATCCTGATCGACGACATCGATATCAAGGACATCAAGCTGGCTTCATTGAGAAAACAGATCGGGCAGATGCTTCAGGACGTCTTTTTGTTCTCGGGAACGATTGAATCCAACATCAGACTGCGTGACGATAGCATCACGGATCTTGAAATCATCGAATCGTGCAAGTACGTCAACGCAGATAAGTTTATCAACAAGTTACCGCAAAAGTACGATGAATTGGTTCGTGAGCGCGGCAACAACTTCTCCGCCGGTCAAAGGCAGCTGCTCTCCTTCGCCAGGGCCTTGTCGCACAAGCCATCGGTGATGATCCTCGACGAAGCAACTGCGAACATCGACACCGAGACGGAGATTTTGATCCAAGAATCGCTTAAGAAATTAATGAGTGTTGGCACGATGATCATTGTCGCCCACAGGCTTTCGACAATCCAGCACGCCGACAAGATCATCGTTATGCAAAAGGGTAAAATCATTGAGTTGGGATCGCATCAGGAGCTTCTTAAAAAACGCGGTCACTACTATAATCTCTATCAACTACAATATGAGGCCGAGTCAAGCGGAAAACAGCTTAGATCGATCGCGGTCTCTAGCGATGTGTGATAGATTATTAGGAAATATTGTGTTATAATATATTTAGTAATAAATCGGTAACGGAGGCCGTAATGAAAAGGTATTTTCTCTTAGTTGCCCTCGCGATCGTTTTCCTGTTCGTCTATACGGTTACCTTGGCTCAATACATCAGTCTTTCGTTCTTGCTGGAGTTGTTGCCACATAACATCTTCATCTATTTTCTTGTTGGACTGGTTTGGCTATTAGCGTTGATCATCGCCATCAGCATTGTATTGAAACAGTCGTACGCCTACAAGAAGAGCCACTGGTTGATCGTCATTCTTCTGAATCCGATCCTTGGCGTCTTGCTCTATTTGATTTTCGCCCGTGATTTCATCTCCCGCAAGTTTCCCAAGACGAGGCCGCTCATCGCAAATAAGGCTTTTCTTGGGCTTGAGGAAACGACTCAGGTCGATTATGAGAAGCGGGACTATGGCAATATATTCCGTTTTATTCATGACACCACCGGCAGAGCCGTCTACCAGGACGACACACATGTCGAAATCCTGAATAATGGTGATGTTTTCTTTCCGAGGCTACTCGACGAGTTGGGGAAAGCAAGCAAATACATCTTCATGGAATTTTATATTATCAAAACCGATAAGATCGGCAGACGCGTTTTGGATGTTCTCAAAGAAAAGGCCGAAGCCGGAGTCGATGTCTATTTGATTTACGATCATTTCGGCAGCAACCGCTACTTGAATAACAAATATATGCGTGAACTGAAACGTTCGGGCGTTAACATCGGCATTTTCGATCCGCAGACGATTTCGGTTTTCAACAGCAATCTGAATTTCCGCAATCATCGGAAAGCGATCGTTATTGACGGCTTGATCGGCTTCATCGGCGGCATGAACCTTGGTGACGAGTACAACCACGAATCGAAGAAGTTCGGTTTTTGGCGAGACACCCATATCCTTGCCCTTGGCAACGGCGTCACGAGCATCCAAAACGTCTTTGTCAAGGATTGGTACTACATAACCAAGAAAGTGCTTGATTACCCGATGGACAAAACGAATGCCGATTATCGAGGTCTGGTCTCTTTCATTGAATCAGGGCCCGACTACGAGAACGGATTGATCCGCGATGTTTATTTGAAGATGTTTCATGACGCCAAAAAGTCAATCAAAATCGTAACTCCTTATTTGATTATCGAACCGGAAATGATGGCCGCCATCAAAATCACCGCCAAGAGTGGTCTCGACATCAAATTACTGGTCCCGGGAAAAAGCGATTATGCTCTCGTTGGCCTTGCGACCAGATCCTATTATGAGGAATTGCTCAAAATCGGGGTCAAGATCTACGAGTACGCCGATCATTTCGTCCACTCGAAGATCCTCATCATCGATGATGCGGTCGCATCCGTCGGCTCGGTCAACTTTGATCCCCGCAGTTTCCATCTGAGTTTTGAGGTAACATCCGTATTCTATAACAAAGCAGTTCAGAAACTTGTCAGAAGTTTCAATCAAGATCTTGAGGTTTCTAATGAGATCAACTTGGACGAATGGCAAAAACGGGGAATTCTCAAACGTTTCATTCAAGGGCTTCTTAACCTGTTTAGCCCGATATTCTAAGATTGTGGGGTGTGATTATGTTTCTTGCGCTAATGGATACTTTGACAATAGTATTGATGTCGCTCGTCCTTGTTGGCGTCATCTTTGACGTTGTCCTCCAGTTTAAAAAGCCAAGAGGCGGAGATTTGGAAAAAGTTGAATCGACGACCTTGGCCAAAATCGACCAGATGAAAACCGATGTGATCAAAACCGTTTATGATTCAATGTTGAAGTTCAATCAAGACGTAAACAATCTCCTGCGGGAGACAAGCAACAAATCCGGAGAAAACATCTCCGAGTTTAGGATCAACGTCAATAAAGAACTCGTCGGATTTCAGGAGAAATTGACGGGAAGGTTGCAAGAGGACTTCAAGAAACTGACCGATGAGATCAACCAGAAACTTTTCAAAATCAACGAAGAGGTCGATGACCGCCTACAGAAAGGTTTTCGTGACACCAACGAGACCTTTGTGCAGATTGCCGAACGGGTGAAAATCATCGATGAAGCCCAGAAGAAAATCGAAGGTCTGTCAACGGAGATGATCGGACTTCAAAATATCCTGTCGAACAATCAGGCCCGCGGGTCTTTTGGCGAATATCAGCTGAATCAGCTTTTGTTCAGCGTGTTCGGAGACAACAAGAACATTTACGAACTTCAACACACAATCAAGGAATCCCGAGGAACAAAGGAATCAGTCCGGGCCGATGCCGTTATTTTCATGCCTGAACCTCACAACAAGGTGGCGATCGACTCCAAGTTTCCATTTTCTTCGTATGCGAAGCTGTTTGATAACAAAGGTCTTTCAAAAGATGAGGAAGACAAACTGATCCAAGCCTTCGGAGCCGAGGTCAAAAAACATATCACCGATATCGGCAACAAGTACATCATCGATGGGATAACCGCCAACTATGCTTTGATGTTCGTCGCCAGCGACGGCATTCTCGCCTTGATCCACGCCAAACTGTCGAACATCGTCGAATATGCGCGCGAGAAACGGGTGACGATCGTCTCCCCAACAACGATCATCCCCTTATTGTCGAGCTTCCACGCCGCAAGAATCGATTATGAAAAAGCTAAGAACGCCAAGATCATCGATAGTCAACTGAAGTTGTTGAACAAGGAGTTTGAGATCTTCGAACGCGACTGGGCTAAACTCAGCCAGAACATCAGGAGTTTGATTCGTCAAAGCGATGCCGTTGACCGCAGGGTCAACCGGATCACCGACAAGTTCGGCCGCATCAAAAACGCCGATTTCAGCGAAACCGAAACGGAGATTGACGCCGACTCTGAACTCGCAGAAGATGGGGAAGAAAACTAAACCTTAATCACAATTATTTTCCCATATTCGGGAAATATGCCTTGCAATTTTGAAAAAAACCAATTATAATGTTTTTAGTATCGAAATAAAATAAGGAGAAACAAATGAACGGAACAGTAAAATGGTTTAATGCAGAAAAAGGTTATGGCTTTATCACTGACGAGAATGGCAAGGATATCTTCGCTCATTACTCAGCGATCCAAGGCGAAGGCTACAAGGCCCTCGAAAACGGACAAGCAGTCAGCTTCGATGTCGTTGAAGGCGCCAGAGGCCCGCAAGCTGCCAATATAGTAAAACTCTAAACTTTACTGTAGTTAACCAAAACCCAATGGAAAAGAGCACTGAAAAGGTGCTCTTTTTTTGTTTTCAAGAATATTCATACCGAATAATCATCTTCACGCGATTATTCCCCATATTCCTTGAAAAAGTGCAGCCTTTAACCTATAATTATGATATTGGAAAGCGATGGTGACCGCCATGAAACTGACAAACACCTACACCGGCAATCTCGAAGAATTCGTTCCGCTCAAAAAAGACGAGGTTTCGATCTACGTCTGCGGACCAACAGTGTACAACTACATCCATATCGGCAACGCCCGTCCCGTCGTCTTTTTCGATACCCTCAGGCGGTATTTTGAAGCCAAGGGATATCGTGTCCGTTTTGCCTCGAATTTCACCGATGTCGACGACAGGATCATTGCAAGAGCCAAAGAGATGGGTCTACCTGAATCAAGGGTCAGCGAACAATATATTGAAGCTTTCTTAAAAGATATCGAAAGTTTAAATTGCCTTATGGATTATTATAAACCGAAAGTTACAGAGTCGATTAAACTGATCATCGATTATATCGGTCAGCTTGTCGAAAAAGGCTATGCGTACGTGGTTGAGGGAGATGTCTTTTTCCGCGTTGCCAAAATCGCCGATTACGGCCATCTCAGCAATCGCCGACTCGACGATCTGATTCAAGGAGCCCGCGTCGAAATTAACCCCCTTAAGGAATCGCCGCTTGATTTCACGCTCTGGAAAAAGACCGATGAAGGCATCAACTGGGATTCGCCGTTTTCAAAAGGCAGACCCGGATGGCACACCGAATGCGTGGTGATGATCGATGATATTTTTGGCGGCATGATCGATATCCATGGTGGCGGTTCGGATTTAATATTTCCCCACCACGAAAACGAAATCGCACAATCGATAGCTTGCCACAACCACCAAATCGCCAACTACTGGCTTCATAACGGAAGGTTGCAGTTCGAGGGCGAGAAGATGAGCAAGAGTCTTGGAAATGTGGTTTTAGTCAAGGATTTTCCTTATCACAAGATGGCTTTGAGGCTGTTTTTGCTTTCAACCCATTACCGTTCACCAATCAACTATTCCGAGCAAAACATGAAGATGTTCGCTGAAGAGTGGGACAAAATCAATAGCACCATAAACAGCCTCTACCGGAAAATCGACCTTTCCGACGACAAAGACGCACCTCGAAACATCTATCAAGAAGTCGATCAATCGCTCAAAGCCTTCGCCGAAGCGATGGAAAACGATATCAACACCCCGAACGCAATCACCGAGCTTCAAGGTTTGATCAAGATCGCAAACATCGAGATTCGTAAAGGGAAAGACATCCCAAAGTTAAAAGCCATTGTCGAAGGAATATTGTTTATGTTGAATATTCTTGGTCTCAAGCCGGATCTAATAAGGTTGAGTGAAGGCGATATTGTCTTGATCCGCCAATGGGAGAAACTGCGTCACGAAAAACAATATGCTGAGGCGGATCAGATCCGCGCCGTCCTTCAAGAAAAGGGACTCCTTTGAATCAGCATAGCGGACTGACGCTCGCCTACTTGGGCGATGCCTATTATGAACTCATGATTCGCAAGCACCTTTTGGATCAAGGACTTTCTAAAGTCAATGATCTCCATAAAAAAGCAATCAAATATACCTCTGCAAAAGGGCAGTCGACGGCAATGGCGGTGCTTCTTGAAAAAGGGCTCACCGAAACCGAGGAGTCCGTTTATAAGCGCGGACGCAACGCCGAAGCGACTCATAAACCGAAAAATGTCAGTTTGGGAGTATATCACCAAGCGACCGGGTTTGAATCGTTGATCGGGTATCTCTACCTTGAAGGCGATTTGGTTCGTCTTGAAGAGATCATCAAGGCCGCAATTGTGGCGATTTCGGAAAATGACGAGAATTAACCAAAATAAACCTTGAAAAACCGCTCTTTGTTTCAAAGCAGTCAATTAGAAAGATATGATACAATATAGGTGGTGATATGAATGTCCTTGTCAATATACGGCAAAAACCCGATCATCGAGGCTCTCAAAGCCGAGCGAAAGATTGTCAGGGTCGTCATCATGAGCGGCACCAACGCCGACTTGGTCGACAAAATCAAGGAAAACGAAATCCCGATCGTCTTTCTCGACAAACAGAAGTTCAAAGAGACTTATAAAGGCGTCACCCAGGGCATTGTCGCCGAGGTTGACGACTACAAAAAGTGGACGCTTAATGACTTTTTAAGCGAGATAGATGTTAAAAAAGACCCGTTGGTTTTGATGCTTGATGAAATCCAGGATCCCCACAACCTGGGAGCCATTCTGAGAAGCGCCGAGGCGGGAGGAGTTTGTGCGGTCATCATCCCTAAAAATCGGAGTGTCGGCATCACCCCGGCGGTTATCAAAGCCTCCAGTGGAGCAATCGAATATGTCAAGATCGTGGAAGTCACCAACTTGACGCAGACAGCGGAGAAATTGAAAGAAGAAGGTTTTTGGATTGTCGGCACTTCGCTTGATGGCAAAACCTCATACGAAGAGATCTACGTCGACCGGCCTCTATGCATCGTAATCGGCAATGAAGGCAAAGGGATGGGCAGATTGCTCAAAGAACATTGCGATTTGGTAGTCACAATCCCGATGCTTGGGAAAATCAACAGTCTGAACGCCTCGGTCGGGGCGGGCATCATCATTTTCGACATTCAAAGGCGAAAGCGGGGGTGAACCTTGAATTTTCGCGATCACAACGATTTCGAGATCATCAGTTTGATCAAACAAGGCAGCGAAGAGGCTTTGGCATTGATGGTCGAAAAGTACAAGTATCTGATTGCGAAAAAAATCAAAAAGTTCAACCTCGTTTCCCAATTCGACGATTGTTATCAAGAAGCCTTGCTTATTCTTTACAAGTCGACCGTCCGTTTCGATGAAAGATATGCCAAGTCGTTTACCCGCTACTTTGAGCGCAATTTGGAGAACCAACTCATATCGCTTGTCAGGAAGCAAAGAACCTATGGCAAATTCCTGGCGACCAAAAGTCGGATCCTCGCCGATCAGACAATCAAGGAATCATCATATCCAGTCTATACCTTGAGTGAGATCGCAAACGCGGCCAAAGAACTATCGGATTTTGAATCTCTGGTTTTCAAACTCAGATTTCAGAAGGATCTCAGTCCTCAGGAAATAGCACTGGAGCTCGGCTGCGAGGTTAAAAAAGTATATAACGCGATTGATCGGATCAGGCATAAGCTGAAAATGCATTTGCCTTGATGATTTTCTTGACAATCATGCCGTTTTTTGATAAAGTTATAAAGCAAGCGAGATGATGTAAACATATATGAAAGACAAAGCCGTTCTTATCTGTCAGGAATGCCAATCCCGAAACTACGAAATTCGTAAGTCTGCGAAAGGCGATTCCCGATTTACAATCACCAAATATTGCAAAAAATGCAAGAAGCATACCGTCCACAAGGAAGGCAAGTAGGAGGATTACCATGGCTGAAGCAAACAAGGAAAAGAAAGCCAAATTAGTCAAACAGGCGCCAAAAATCGAAAGACAACCTTCAAAGGTCATGGCGATCCTGAAGAAAGAATATGCGTTTGAAAACTGGTTGCTGGCGATCATATCACCGGTTTTGATCATCAACGGCGTTTACGTCGTGATGGGGAAATTCGGCAACGCCGATTTGAATCTCGGCGAAAGCGGCATCAAATTCATCGATTTCTTTTTCAATACCGATCTGAAGCGGATTTTGACTGGAACGTTTTTGATTTTGGTTGGAACGCTTGTCGTCATTTATTTGGCAATTCCGATTCTGCGTCCGAGCATTGCCGAGATGAAGAAGGTTTCTTGGCCCACAGGCAAGAGCTTGGCTATCAATACCGGCAGGGTGTTTTTGTTTCTGTTGTTCTTGATGCTGGTTTTCACGCTCTATGGTTTCGCGCTTGACCCGTTGTTCAGATGGCTTCTCTCGCTTTAGAAAGACAGGATATGATGAACGGCAAAAGACTTTGGTATATCGTCCAAACCTATTCGGGATTTGAAAACTCCGTCAAAGAAAACCTTCTAAGGCGGATCGAGACGATGCAGATGGAAAATTTGATTTTCCAAGTCATGATTCCCGAAGAATTGAAAACCGAGAAAAAAACTGATGGTTCGCTCAAGGAAAAAATGGTGAAAATGTTTCCCGGCTATGTTTTTATCGAGATGGTCGTCACTGACGATTCTTGGTTCGTAGTCCGAAACACACCTGGAGTAACCGGCTTCCTCGGCAGTAGCGGCGGCGGCACCAAACCGATTCCCTTGCTTCCGGACGAGATCAACCCCATCCTCAAAAAATGCGGACTTCTCCAAGTGCAGAAGCTCAACGCCAAACCCGGGCAAAGCGTCAAAGTCGCAAACGGACCCTTTGCCGGCCAGATTGGAATCATCGATACTATCGATGACGAAAAGGGCAAATTGGTTGTTCTTGTGGACATGTTTGGCAGAAAGACACCAATCGAACTTGACTTCGCTGAAATCGAAATAATCTGAAAAAAACCATGAAAATGGTTTTTTTAATTGTTTATTTGGTATATCGCAGATTTTCTTATTGTTTTTTCTGTGATATAATACACTTCACGAGGTGATTGTATGATCAAACTTGTCAATGTATCCAAATATTACTCAAGCAACGGCATTGTCGCCCTTGGACTTCGCAAGGCCAATCTTGAACTTCACGTCAATGAGTTCGTCGCCGTGGTCGGTGAATCCGGATCCGGTAAAACGACGCTTTTGAATGTCATCTCGGGAATCGACTCCTATGAAGAAGGCGAAATGTATCTTAATGGCGAAGAGACATCTTACTACTCGACAGCCGATCTTGAAAACTACCGCAAGAAATATATCGCCTTCGTTTTCCAAAACTACAATCTTGTCGATTCGTTCACTGTCAGGCAGAATGTCGAACTGCCGATGCTTTTGGCCGGCTCTTCGGCCAAAGAGGCCAAAGCCCGCGCTTATGAGATCATCAAGAAAGTTGGACTTGAGAAGCATGTCAACCACAAAGCTACGAAACTTTCAGGCGGTCAGAAACAGCGCGTTGTCATCGCACGTGCCCTTGCTAAGGATTGCCCAATCATCGCCGCCGATGAGCCTACTGGAAATCTCGACTCGGAATCAGCGAAGCAGATTTGGGAACTTCTCAATGAAATTGCCAAGGATAAATTGGTCATTGTCGTCACCCATGACTTCAGCCAGGTTCAAAAGTATGCAACCAGAAAAATCAGAATC
>JAQVPE010000222.1 GCA_028702245.1 Candidatus Izemoplasmatales bacterium | reverse complement strand
GATCACAGCATAAGTCGCTAGGGTGTAGCTACCTAAATTGACTCACATATCGTCAATTTTGACCTGTAACTAGGTCTTTTTCTGTTTATTCGTTATTTTCACTTGACTTTGTATAGTTTATCTCCTAATTTACTTCTAACAATAAAAACTGCGACGAGAGCAAAAACGTCAGGTCGCAGGCAATCACATAATTGATATCTACATATATTAATCTATTCTATCCTACCCAAGATGTCAACAGGTCATCATAAATAAACCTATTAAACCGAGTAGAGTTTTGATAAAACAACCCTATTTTAACCTGTAAGTTCGATAACCCTTGTAATCGATAGCCTCAACCGACTGGCATTCCTCAAGTTTAGCAATGATTTCGGTGAAATTCGCGTTTTGTCTTCCCGCAAGAAAAGCTTTCAATTCATGCTGGTTCATCGGGTGTCGTCTTATCAACGTCAGAATCGCTTCGAAATCATCCTTGTTATCGCTGTGAAATGCACTTTCAGAAAGATAATCAATAGCGATACCGCCAAGTTCTTGCGCTATCAATTCCATCCGTTTGTGATCCGCTTCGCCGATTCCTTGTTTTGCCGGAGGTCTTACCGGCGAATTTAAGTATAGTTTGTCATGCGGAATTTTAGTTAAAAGCGATTTGAATGCTTCGATCGCTTCGTCGCTGTCATTCATGCCTTTGACTATCATGATTTCGAGCCAAAGCTTGTTTCGATACTCGTGAGCGAAGTCGATCAAGCCTCGAAGAACGGTTTCATAATTCAACGCTTTATGAGGTCTATTGATTTTTTTGAATGAAGCTTCATCATGACCGTCTAGCGAAGGAAGGACGATGTCGGCATTCATAAGCTCTTCTCTTAAGGATGGCTCGCTAAGCAAAGCCCCATTCGTGATCACGGCAATCGGCTTGTCTGTGATCTTTTTTAGGCCCGTAATCAAAGCGCCCAGACCAAGATATAGAGCTGGTTCGCCTTCTCCGACGATCGTCACCACATCGAGGGGTGTCTTCAAGTCAAAAACAGCCTCACATTCGGAAAGTATCTCCTCGACAGGGTAAAACAACTGTCTGGTATTTGTCATCAAATTGGTAATTCCTAGTTGACAATAAACACAAGCATAGTTACAGGCTTTTTTGGGAATTGGGCTGATTCCTAGCGAACTTCCCAATCTTCTTGAGGGAATCGGGCCATAAACGTATTTGAATTCACTCATTGATAACACTCCATTCATGATGATGACATAATTGAAAAAGGCCCCGATCAGGGCCTTTGGACAGTAATAATCACTAAAGAACAATGAACTTGTGGTCAAAGAAATAATTGAGGATCATCTTGCGGGTGACAATGCCGACCAAAACCCCAGCATCATCGATGATGGGCACAAAGTTTTGATCTGCAGCTTTCAAAATCAAATCGTCCATGTTGGCGTTGAGTTTCACCGGAACATAGTCGCGGTGACGATGAATGGCCCCGGATAACAAGCTTTCCGCCTTCTTCAAATTGAAATCACTAAGTTTTTTGATTTCCCAGAGGAAATCGCCTTCGGTGATTGTGCCGACATAGCGACCTTCCCGATCGATCATCGGGATCGAGGCGAACCGGTATTTTTCCATTTCCTCGAGAGCGGCCTTGACTGAGGTATCGTCGTAAATATATATTACTTCGTTTTTAGGTTTCAGAAATGACATTATCTTCATCAATATAGTCTCCTTTCTTAAGCAAACTATCCTTCATTATGTGTATTATACCACGAACCGCCTATTATAGGGAATAACTATCACTTAAATGTTGATAAATCCTTCTAGATATGGCTCGATATTGGCAGAAATGATATAATCGATGACGGAGGTCCATCCATGATCAAAGAGTCGCATAACCATGAATTTGAAGCTCACTACACAAAAGACTCGACCGTACTCATTCTGGGCAGTTTTCCTTCTGTCGTTTCGAGAAAACGGGGATTTTACTATATGCATCCTCAAAACCGCTTTTGGCATGTCCTTTCAGAAATCTTTGAACCTGGTTTTAGTAACACCGATATCGATACCAAAAAACGGCTTCTTGACAAATACAAAATCGCTCTTTATGACGTTGTATCCAGTTGTCAGATCAAAGGGTCAAACGATAGCACTCTGACTGCCGTTGTCCCTTCTGATATCTCCTCAATTCTTGAAGAGACCAACATCAAGGTCATTATTCTAAACGGTAAAAAGGCGAGAGATCTGTTTCAAAAGCACTTCCCAAAACTCAACAATATAGCTTACGCGCTGCCATCGACTTCTTCTCAAAACGCAAAATATAATCGCGATGATCTTGTCAAATCATGGAAAATACTGAAAACGTTTATCCATACCAACGAGTAATTACTACTTAAACGGCTGATACTTACTGATGATCTTCACAGCCGTCTTGATTCCATCCACGGCTGAAGACATGATGCCGCCCGCATATCCTGAACCCTCTCCCATTGGATAGAGTCCTTCGATATTCGCCTGGTGATCTTGATTCCGATCGATCCTGACAGGTGATGATGAACGGGATT
>JAQVPE010000221.1 GCA_028702245.1 Candidatus Izemoplasmatales bacterium | reverse complement strand
TTTACGACCGTTTTCGCCATTGCATTCACCCCGTTTCTGCTTACACTTGCTATTATACTAGATTGATGGCCAATTGTAAACGATTTTTTTAGGAAACTGATTTCCATAATCGCGATAATATGGTATCATTATTTTATCGTGAAACCGAGGTGATGCAAGGTGATTTTAGCATTCGACTTGCTGGAAAACTGGAAACTTATTGTCGGTATCGCCGCTGCGGCGATCGTTGTCTTGATCGTGCTTGCGATCTTCATCAACAAGGGCAAGTATCAAGCGCGATACAAGCGCTTCTACAAGAAACTCGACAAAACAATCCAGAAGAAATTCAATGGTAATGTCCTGATCGAGGAAATCGTCAACACCTTCTCCAAGGACAATACCAATACTTACAAGCAACTCAAGTCAAAAGGCAAGCGCAAAGTCAAAAAGTACCTTGAATATTATGTCAAGAATCTTCCCGAACTCGTGTTTCTCAAGAGTTTCACTTCGGCGGACAAGAAGAAAAGCCAACTCGTCCTATTGTTTCTAAACGAGTTGGACAAGGTCGTTTTCCGTTGGGACAAATCCCGCAAGCTCAAGGGATTGATCAAAGGAATGAACAAGAACCAGATGCTCACGACCGTCGTCGGCTATCTCTATGAGTTGCCGATCCATGTCCATGAGGGAGCCCCTTTGAGGATGACCAACCACGACAACGACTTGACGATCTCATATGATGTGGTCAAGAACCCCAAGGCTTACAAGCGCAAGCAAAAAGAAAAGAAACTTACGAAAAAGGAGATCAAGGCTCAGGCCAAGATCGAAGCCCTAAAACAAAAACGCATGAAAAAGGCCAAACGCTGATTTGGCCTTTCTTATGCGATTTCTCCGTAACTGAGAGGATAATCCTCTTTGATCAACTTAACCTTAACCACGGTGCCGATCAATGTATCCGATCCCTGAAAGCGGACATGGATGTATTCCTCGCTATGGCCATCAAGAAAGCCGTCTTTTTTTTGTTCGGCGATCACGTTAAGGAATTGTCCTTCTTTTTCCTTGATTTTTTCTTTGGCAAGCTTCGTGCCAAGATCGATCAGCCTTTTCGCTCTTTCTTTCTTGATAGGTCCTTGAATCTCTCCGGAAAAAAGAGCAGCCGCGGTCATTGTTCTTTTGGAGTAGGGGAAAACATGGAGTTCGTTGAAGCCGATCGTCTCGATCAACTTCAGGGTTTCGCTGAAGTCAGTCTCCGTTTCCCCCGGAAAACCGACGATGACATCGGTGGTGAGGGCTAGATTAGGAAGATTTGCTTTCAGTTCGTTGATTTTGGCCAAATAAGCCTCTTTGTCATAGTGGCGATTCATCAGTTTCAAGATTTTATCAGACCCGCTTTGGAGCGGAACATGGAGATGGGGCACGATTTTCTTGGAATTCTTGATCGTCTCGATCACTTCCATAGTCAACTCGCTGATCTCAATCGCGGAAATCCGCACCCGTTTTAGTCCGGGGATCCTGTCGAGATCACGAAGGAGGTCATTGAAGTTGTAGCCATTGAGGTCTTTGCCGTAGCCGCCGGTATGGATCCCGGTCAAAACGATCTCGCTGTGGGTCATAGCTAGGAGGCTTGCTTCCTCTAGAACCATTTCCCGAGGCTTCGAGTGAACCCTGCCTCTGGTATAGGGGATGATGCAGTAACTGCAGAAATTGTCGCAGCCGTCTTCGATTTTAAGAAAAGCGCGCTGATGGCTTTGAAACTTGCTCAAAGAAAGGTTGTCGTAGGCTAGAGGCTGTAAATCTTCCTTGGGTGCGCGATACTTCTTTTTGTCTTCAAAGTAATTCTTAAGCAATCCAGGTATCTTGTTTCGATCCTTGGTGCCGATGGTGATCACGACGCCGTGGGTAGTGGCGATCTCGTCTTCTTTGAGAGCGCTGAGGCAGCCCATCACGACGATAGCGGCTTCATTGTTTTCCCGATTAAGATGATGGATCTGTTGGCGTGATTTCTGCTCGGCCGTTCGGGTAACCATACAAGTATTGACGATATAGACATCGGCTTTTCCCCGATCACAACGCTCGTAGCCATCTTTTTCAAGCAGTTCCCAGACGGCTTCGCTCTCATAAGTGTTGACCTTGCAGCCGAGGGTGACAAAACGGACTCTCATCTTATTCCCCCCACTGGCTCAAGAATGCTGAAAGCACCATGATCCCTGCGGTTTCCGAGCGGAGAATCCTAGGGCCAAGAGAAATGGGCAAGGCTCCTTTTTCGCTCAAAATGGCGATCTCCCGATTGGTAATGCCACCTTCGGGGCCAATCAGCACAAGGACCTTCCCTTGATGTGTGTTATTAGATAGAAACCCGCCGAGTAATCTTGCTTCTTGATTTCTCTCCGAAGCGAAAAGGACATGATCATATTCATTGAGTTTTATGTCGACAAGATTTTCGACATCGGTGATGATTGGCAGGATCGTCCTTTCGGATTGCTCGCTCGCTTCCTTGACAATCATCCGGTAACGTTCCGTCTTACCAACGGCCTTGTCCGAATCGACTTTGACGATCGATCGTTCAAAGCGGG
>JAQVPE010000220.1 GCA_028702245.1 Candidatus Izemoplasmatales bacterium | reverse complement strand
AAATCAATTTTGATGGCCCCACCCGATCTTCTTTCGCCGCGCTTGAAGTCTTTTTTCTCTTCCTTGTGTTTTTCTTTGACGATCTCAATCAATTTTTCGAGTTCTTCGATTTCTTTCCGCAAATCTCGATTGTCTTTGTCATCCATGTCATTCACCGCCCGACACCGTTGTTATGTCAGGCATTATATATAATATCATATGATTGTCTTTTTTTCGAGTTTTTAAAAGCAAATCAACAATCATCAGTTTTTATGCGAGCTGGTTTCTGAAAACCAAGCGGAGATATTCGCCGGTATAACTATTCGGCGAGTTTGAAACAACTTCCGGAGTCCCGGAAACGAGAATCTCACCGCCGCGGTCTCCACCTTCTGGCCCGAGATCGATCACGTGATCGGCAACTTTGATGACATCAAGATTGTGCTCAATGACGATTACAGTGGCTCCTTTGTCAACGATGTTCTGCAATACTTCAAGAAGATTGACGATATCATGGCTGTGGAGACCGGTCGTCGGCTCATCAAGTATGTAAAGCGATTTTTCGGTGATCCGCTTGTAAAGTTCGCTTGCCAGTTTGACCCTTTGGGCTTCGCCTCCTGAAAGCGTGGTCGAAGATTGGCCAAGTTTGATATAACCCAGTCCGACATCGTTGATCGTTTTTAGACGATTGTAGATCTTGGGAATGTTTTGGAAAAAGGTCACGGCTTCCTCAACCCGCATGTTCAAAACATCGGCAATCGATTTGCCTTTGTATTTGACCTCAAGCGTCTCCTGATTATATCTTTTGCCGTGGCATTCTTCGCATTCAACATAAATATCGGGCATAAAATGCATTTCGATTTTGATGACGCCATCTCCCGCACAATGCTCACAGCGTCCGCCTTTGACGTTGAAAGAAAATCTGCCTTTGTCATAACCGCGCATCCTTGCTTCCTTGGTACGGGAAAACAAATCGCGGATATCGTCGAAAACGCCGGTGTAAGTTGCCGGATTGCTTCTCGGGGTCCTGCCAATCGCCGATTGATCGATATCGATGATTTTATCGAATTGTTCGTAGCCGTCTATTCTTTCACATGTCCCGGCCATTTCGTTTCTTCTCGTAATCAAATTGACCATGTTTTTGTAGAGCACTTCATTTACAAGACTCGATTTGCCCGATCCCGATACACCGGTGACGACCGAAAGACAACCGATGGGAAAATCAACATCGATCGCTTTAAGGTTGTTCTGTGTCGCTCCTATGACCCTCAGATATCCCCTATCGTGGTTTCGTCTTGAAGAAGGGATGGCGATTGATAGTTTACCAGAAAGATACTTTCCGGTTATCGATTTATCACAGTCAACGATTTTCGCGGGAACACCGGCATAGATTACTTCCCCACCGTGTTCTCCCGCTCCGGGCCCGATATCGACGACAAAATCCGCCGATTGGATCATTTCCATGTCATGTTCGACAACAATCATCGTATTGCCGATGTCGCGCATGTCTTTGAGTGTGTTGATTAATCTACGGTTGTCGCGTTGATGCAAGCCAATCGAGGGCTCGTCTAGGACATAGAGAACCCCGGTCAGCCGTGATCCGATTTGGGTCGCAAGTCTGATTCTTTGGGCTTCGCCTCCAGAAAGAGTTGTGGATGATCTTCCCAAAGAAAGATAATCAAGGCCAACGTTGATCAAAAATCCCAGTCGTTCTTTGATTTCTTTTAAGATTGCCCTGGCAATTTCGGTTTCTTTGTCAGTCAAAGCAAGATTATCCAAAAACCCGAAAAGATGGACGATGCTAAGTGAAGTAAACTCGTGGATATTGATACCACCGACTTTGACAGAGAGCGCTTGTTGATTCAGTTTCGTACCTTGGCACTTCTCGCAGGGAATGTCGTTCATCATCGATTCGATCCAATCACGGATCATTCTTGATGTTGTTTCCAAATACCGGCGCTCAAGGCTGTTGATAACGCCTTCAAAAGGTTTAATCGAACGATGTTGCATCGATCCGGTTTTGGATTTGAAACGAAATTCGACCGGGGCGCTGCTTCCGTAAAGAATGATGTTCTGTTCTTCTTCCTTCAAATCCTTGAACGGTTTATCAATAGCGATATCGTAGGCTTTGCAAGTTTGGATAACTTGTTGCAAGTAGATTGATTCATAATTGGCGTATTTATCAAGTACGCCATCCATAATCGACTTCTCCGGATTGGGAATCAAGCGTTTCGGATCGATCTTCCTTTTGAAGCCAAGACCGAGACATTCGTCACAAGCACCATAAGGAGCATTGAATGAAAATAGGCGCGGTTCAAGCGAGCTGATCGTGAAGCCGCATTCGGGGCAACTGAAATGTTCGCTGAAAAGATGTTCTTCGCCGTTGATCTCAACTTTGACCAATCCTTCCGCTAGTTTGGCAGCACTCTCGATCGAATCGTAAAGCCGTGAACGAACATCATCCTTGACAACAATCCTGTCGATAACGACATCGATGTCCGAGCGTTTCGTTTTCTCAAGGTTGATATCATCATCGAGTTCAAAGTCGTTGCCATTGATCCTGATCCGGGCATAACCCTCT
>JAQVPE010000219.1 GCA_028702245.1 Candidatus Izemoplasmatales bacterium | reverse complement strand
GGGTGTTGTTTTTGCAGTTCGACGAACTGCTTGATCGCGCCGATGTAGTTGCCAAGCGTGAGTGTTCCCGATGGCTGGATGCCAGATAAGATTCTTTTCATGTTATAAACCTCCTCATAATAAAAATCGCCCTTGAAAAAGGACGATTTATCGCGGTACCACCTTAATTCCGGAAGAATCCGGCTCTTGAACCCTTAACGCGGGAAACGGATGCGATTAACATCACTCATTGGTCCATTCGGCCTTGAGCAGTTCTTGTTTTCACCAACCACAAGATCGCTTTGACTGCTTGAAAGGCTTACTAATCCAATTTCATCGTTTTACTAATTATAACACTACTATTCTTTTAGCACAACCTCTAATTGATCGACAAGTTCTTTCATGCGGTTTACGACCGCAACGAAAGCGGCTTCGTTTGTGAGATCGACGCCGGCGTCGATCAATTGTTTGACAGGAAAGTCGCTGCCGCCGGAGGAAAGCAAACCTTGATAACGGTCAAAAGCCCCCGGGATATTGTTCTTGACGTCTTCGTAAAGTTTCAAAGAGGCGGCGAAACTGGTTGCGTATTGATATACATAATACGGGGTGTAGAAGAAGTGCGGAATGTACGCCCAGACATATTGTTTGAAGCCTTCTTTGGTGATGTCAAGATCATAGAATTCTTGGTAAAGGTCGATCATGATTTTCGAGAGGTTGTCAGCGGTGATCGGCTGGCCTGACTCGATCAGTTTGTGGGCTTCGAGTTCGTAGATGGCAAAGAGGGTTTGACGGTAGAAAGTCGACATGATGTCATCGATCGCCCTTTGAAGCAACATGATCTTCTCTTCCTTGAGCGCGTTGCTGTTATGGATGAAATGATCGAGAAGGTTATGCTCGTTGAAAGTTGAAGCGACCTCGGCGACGAAGATAGTGTAGTCTTGCAAGGTCGAAGGTTGTTTCTCGGAAGCATAAAGCGAGTGCATCGAATGGCCGGCCTCGTGAGCGAGTGTAAAGACGTCGGCGAGCGTCTTCGAATAGTTGAGCAAAATATAAGGATGAAGATCCGGCATCGATGACGAATAGGCGCCGGTGCGTTTTCCGGGAGCCTCATAAACGTCCACAAACCCTTTTTCCGTTGCGGTTTTTGCCTTTTTTTGGAAAGTATCCGGGAAGTTCTTGATCGATTCGAAAAACAGCTTCTTGGCATCTTCAAACTCGTATTCCTTGTCGGAATGGGCAAGGTCGAGGAACCGGTCGTAGGTATGGTATTCACTGAGTCCTAGGACTTCTTGACGGATTTTCAAATAGCGTTTGATGGGTTCGGTGTGGGTCCTCGCAACTTGGGCCAAGTTGTGGAAAACCGCGGTTGGAATCTGGTTGTTGAAGAGATAACTGTCGAGGCAGGTCTCGTATTTTCTAGCCTTCATCAGCGCATAATCGGCTTCAAGAACGGTTTTGTAGATATTGGCATATGTATGCTTGTGGACTTCGTAGTAAGAGAAGACCGCTTCGAAAATGTCCTTTCTTTCTTCGGGTGAGGCGCTTTTTTGAATATAGGCTCTGTAGTTGGAGTTGCTGATTTGGACGATTTCACCGGAATCGAGCATCACGTCTTGGTTCTCGATGTCGGCGACACTAAGTGAACTATATAATTCGCGTCCTGATTGCGCCAAACTGTTGAAATTGGCGAGCAAAGCTTCGGATTTGTCGTCAAGGATATGTTTTTGGCGGAGAAACAGTTTTTCAAAACCGAATTTGAACTCATTGATTTCGGGGTTTCTCTCGACAAATTCCATTATTTGGTCCTTGCCGATAGCGATCAGTTCGGGCTCTTCGAAGGAGGTTGCCTCCTGAAGTTTGTGATAAGCGATCTGGACGAGTTGGAGCCGGCTGGCGTCAACGGTGTCTTTTTTGTTCAAATCGCTTTTGAGCATCGCATATTGGTAGACGCGAAGACCAATTTTCTGAAACTCCTTTTGGAGTGCGAAATATTCCTTGAATTTTTCCTCGATATGCAGTTTGCCTTTGTAGGTTGCCAGCGACTGGATGATCGCGAGCGTCTCTTTATAACCTTTTTCATAGGCCTCAAGACTGGGGAACAAATACGATAAATCCCATTTCATAGGTAGATACCTCCATGTGTTTTATGTGAATATTATATCATCTTCTGAAAAAGCGAAGACAATAATTTGTTCAATATGGTATAATATTCATGCGAAAGTGAGGTCAGACAATGATTACTCTCTACACTAGTTCCAGTTGCTCTTCGTGCCGGAAGGCAAAGCGGTGGCTTGAAGAGAACCAGATCCCTTACAAAGAAAAAAGCATCGTCGGGATCCGCTTGACGCGGGATGACATCATCAAGATGCTCAAGTATTCGGAAAACGGCTTCGAGGACATCATCTCCACCAGATCCAAGGTGTTCAAGGAACAGAACCTTGATACCGAGGAGATGCGTTTCGGTGAGTTGGCCGATTTCATCATCGACAATCCGACAATCCTGAAACGGCCGATCATCATCAATGACAAGATCATGCAGACGGGATATAACGAAGATGAGATCCGCGCCTTTATTCCGAG
>JAQVPE010000218.1 GCA_028702245.1 Candidatus Izemoplasmatales bacterium | reverse complement strand
TGTGATAGGCAGTTTTGTTTCTGCTGGTTTTTTAGGATTGTTTTTCATTAATTTGTTATTCATAGTTTCATCCTTGGGATTGATTTGGGAAATGTTTTGTCTAAATCTAAACAGGGAGTTCAGGTTCCTGGATCTTTTCACTCCACCAGACACCTGAAAAGTTACGAACGAAAGTCCCACAGCAGATATACATAGGAGTATTTGATGTTTCAAGAACGTTAACAATTTCTAGTTGGTCTTCTCCTCTTCCACCAAATGCTTTTCCATAGAACCAGTAGGATCCTTTTTTAGTAGGTTTTTCTTTTGTCCACATTTTATTATTTCCTTTTATTTATTTGTAAACGGTTTGACAATCACTGTCCTATGTTAGAGTTTTTTGAACTAATGAGACAGATGGAAAGATTTCACCAGCAAATTTTGCTGATCCTTTAGGAAAGCATTGATATCCTCCTACGACTTTTCTGATTTCTCCTGAGATACGTTCATCTATTCTGACTTTTAGTGGTTCTTTTTCACAGGCGTTAGATCCTTCCCTATATAAGTATTTGATCATATCTTTCCTTGTTCACTCCATATCGGGTTCGGGAAAGGACTGCCAAGAGATTACTTTTTTATCAAAGATTCTTCCTGTACCTACTTCTTCAAATCTCGGTTTAGGTTTCTTAGCATACTTATTAGAATCATATTCTAATACTCTTACGTCTCTTTTCGAGGCAAAGTCAATAAAAGTTACTAAGACAGTTGAATCAAGAGGAGGCATACTGTCTTCTATTTTTGTCCATTTTGGTGTCATTTTGATTGTTCCTTCTTGTAAGCTTCGATTCTATCACATACATTGAAAGTTTTTGTCATATAGATAATTCTTTCCTCTAGGTCCTTAGCCCTCCAGGATTTATTAAAATCATTAAACAGGGTTTGGCATTCCGTAAGGATATCAATTACATTGGTATCTGATTTCTTCTTGGTATTAGCCACAATTTCAAGGCACTCGTTTTTGATAAGAGTCTCTGCTAACGATAGTCCTCTAGTACAAGGAGAGATCTTATCTGCTAAGTCATGTACCATGCATCTATCATCTTTACCAAGTCCAAGGACTCCTGTCTCTTGCCATCTTAGGATGAGACGGGATAGAGGGACTATATAGTCCTTTGTAAATTTTATAGCACTATCCATTTGTTGTGTAGCTGTTTGGTCCATTTTGTATTGTCCTTTTTAAGTTGTTTGATTTCAAGAAACTGTAATAAATATAGTTTCTTCTTTTCTGGATTGAAGATATTCAAGAAGAGGGCAAAGGAAAGTGTTTCTTACGAGATCAGGGTATCTTCCATGTGCTGCAAATATATTTTCAAAAAGAAAACTTCCTTTATAAGATTCGCTTAATACTAGAGTTAAGTATTTCCTCTAAGATTTTGGTTTCTTTTATGGTTTAATTCGATTGTATCATTTACTGTTTTCAAATGTGCTATTTTCCTTAAAATTGGATTTAGTTTCAACCTTATTCAATTATAACTAGCAAGTTTTAGTTATTGGCAGAAGGTGTGGTATCTTTCATTTTGTACTGTAGCCTCTACCAAAGGCTGGTTCGATAAGGGCATCAGCGTAGGTTGGGTATCCCTCAAATTGAAGTTAACCACTACCAGAGTATGTGGAATCAATAATCTATTCTTGGTGTAACACCCTGCATTTTGTACTGTGTGTCTACTTTGGAGACAAATCAATGATCTCCAGTTCGGGTGTAACACCCTGCATTTTGTACTGTGTGTCTACTAGACTTTTCATAAGTCGTTGCATTTCGCCATTTTGTAAAGAAAATTTATCTCGTAAAACACAATAAACTCGATCATACTGATACCAAAAATGTGGATTTTTTGGATTGTAATCAATTATCCATTTACCATTAGCATTCAACACTTGAGGATTTGAAGTTTTCTTTTTTGAAACTTTATTAGTTTCAGGATTTATATAGCGCAGTGTAGAACCTTCAAGGATTTCATTGAAGGCTTTGTTGAATTCCTTCTGAGAAACAGCAGGTGTTACTAATCCTAGCTCTTCTTCTGAAAATAATTCTTTTAGAATTCCACGTAGCATTGGATTTTCTTTATATGCTTGTTTCACTTTTTCTATGTTCATAATTTAACTCCTTTTTAATTTCAAACTTGTTTTAATAGCTTTTCACGGATGCCTTGGATCAATCTACGACCAGTACGCTCATTAATCCCCAGATACTTAGCCGCTGTAGAAGCATACATCCCCATATCAGACATCACATTTACAAGATTCATCTCAGTCTCGTCCAAATCATTCTTGATATTCTCAAGTAATAAGTTTAACTCCTCATCACTTTTTCCTTTTGTTTCCGTAGCAAAATCATAAGAAGAGACAGTAATATCCTCAAGTTGAATATACCCTCTTTGACACAATCTGTTTTTAGCAAACTCTCTGTTTCTCAAGGTCAATACATACCCTTCCATGCATGCATATAACCAACTCTCCATAGATGCGCCATAAGAAGGATCAAACTTATCGAATGCTTCTTTTTCTTTCAATCTAATCAGGACATTGTTAAACA
>JAQVPE010000217.1 GCA_028702245.1 Candidatus Izemoplasmatales bacterium | reverse complement strand
ATATCGTCAACTTGATATTTGGCGGAGAAAAGATTACAATAAACCTATAAGGGGGAATAATATGAAAACCGCAGTCAAAGTATGCAAGTACTTGATCGTTCTGCTTGGAGCTTTCATAATCCTCATGTCGTTTGATTCGTTTGATGGTACAGACAGCTTTTGGGGAATGCTACTAGAGTTTTTGATGAATTCCTTACCGGGAATTGGGTTGATTGGCCTGACGATACTGCTTTGGAAACGGGAGATGATTCTCGGAATACTGCTGATCTTTGCAGGAATCGGTTTGTTCTTTCTGTTCAAATTCTATCGTGAATTTTCCGAAAAGTGGATTACCATGCTAGTAGTAGAAATACCACTTTTGGGGTCAGGCACTTTGTTTCTTTTTTACAAGAGAGCACAGTTAAGAAAACACTAGTATTGCTATATAATCTCTGATAATCCATAGGGGTTAAATGCCATTAGGCGTGAAAGATTGATTGAATCAGATTTTGCGATAGCGTCTATACCATCGACCTTGCTTTTTTCGGTGCGTTATGGGATGATTATGCAAAATATCGTAAAATTTCTATTGGTTCCCTATTTGTCTTTGTGAGCGATATTCATAAGAAAAAACATTGCAAATAGGAACGATTAGGGCTATTATTATAATAGTAACTACCAACAGCATCCAGCAAGGAAAGGAATGTACAACATGGGATTTATCGACAAAATCAAGCTGCTATTTAAGAAGGCTCCAAAAAAACCAATTGATCCAAACGAAAAGCCAAACTATCTTTCGGTCAACTCCATGGAGATCAAATACGAAAACGGTGATTTCATCGGAGCTGCGCGCGATTTGAAAAGTCTGCTTGAGACTTATGGCAGACGCAAAAGTAAGAACCATCGGTATAAAGGGAGAACCTTCATCTATTTTGTTCTCAGCAATAAGCATAAAGACCTTAAGAACATCGGCTACACGCACTGGCAAAACTTGATTGATTATCTCAGGCTCAACCAGGCGAAAATCTATCCTTACCACAAAAACAACCTGAGAAAAGCCATAGACTTCTTTGAAAAGGAAGTCAAAGGGCTTTATGAAATCAGGGTACCGGTTGAAAGTCCTACACAACAATAATCTAATGAACAAAGAAAAGGCGACCGCTTGATATGTGTATTAGTCAATAGTTAATGGACAGAAAAAAGCATTCTACTCAAACCCCAGTTCGAGCCTAGCTTGAATTGGGGTTTTGTATTTCAGCCTATATGCTAGACGGACATTGTTGAAATAAAAAAAAGCCTTTCGGCTTTTAGTTAGATACTATACACTGACGATGTTTGACGCTTGAGGACCTTTTTGTCCTTGAGTGATGTCAAATTCAACAGCTTCGCCTTCTTGCAAGGACTTGTATCCATCTTTTTGAATTTGTGAGAAATGGGCGAATACGTCTTTGCCATCTTCACAAGTGATGAATCCAAAGCCTTTTTCAGCGTTGAACCATTTAACTTTGCCTTTCATGTGTGCTACCTCCTTCGATATTATTTAGACTTTGTACGAATCGAATAGTAATTGAGGTAACATGGTTATCTTAATATTATTCTCTATACATTGTACCGAATTAATAATACACTATTTTTCGGATAATGCAAGAAATATCATCTGTTTTCGACAAACATTCGCAAAATCAATGATTTTTCCTCTGTTTCGATCACTTGGTGTTCGCTAACAATACTTTGCGATTGTCGCCAACTAGTCTTGGATCGATCATTTCGGTCATTTTTCTTGACAATTAAGCAAGCAATCAATGATTGAAGTGCTGATAAATAATCAGACGTTATACAATTATCGCTTGGGATGATATATAATTGTTTACATGCAGGAAAAGACTAGCTTTTTAGTGATTGATTATTTGATTAAGCTTTTTTATCGAGGTGAACGATGCTTATTACATTTACAGCAGCTTCGGCTGAGGCAAGAGCCCTCATTGAAAAGGATCCCTCTTTGTCGCCATTGTTTGAAAAGACTAAGGTTGTCAGTTTCAATGCGGACGGCAACCATTTTCTAGCGCTAGTCGAGGCGATCATCGCCCAACAGCTTTCGGGGAAAGCGGCCGCGAGCATCCTCGCCAAAATCAACAAAGCGTTCGCTAACGAGATCACCAAAGAGAAGATCCTTCAAGCGAAAGACGAAGAGCTGCGCGAACTTGGGCTTTCGCGCCAGAAGATCAGCTATTTGCGATCATTGGCCGAGCTCACCAGAGAAGGGGTTCTTGATTTTGCGAATATAAAGAACCAAAGTGATCAGGACATTTTCGAGGCTTTGATCAAGGTAAAAGGCATCGGAAAATGGACAGTCGAGATGTTTTTGCTCTTTTCGCTTGGGAGAAGGGATGTTTTTTCGGCAGGCGATCTTGGTATCAGAAACGCGCTCAAGAAGCTGTATGGGAGAGAGTTTTCCGTAAAGGAAGCAGAGGAACTATCAAGGAAATGGGAGCCATACCGATCGCTTGTGACCCATTTCTTGTGGCACTATCTTGAAAGTTGAAAGGAGATTCGCTGATGGGAAAAGTAGATATCGTAAAAACGTTTTGGAAACTAC
>JAQVPE010000018.1 GCA_028702245.1 Candidatus Izemoplasmatales bacterium | reverse complement strand
CAAGATTACGATTGCCGTCGGCTCAAGGCCGATGGGAGCCGTACTCGCGACTAATACAATGGGTTATCTCGCCATGAAACAACATCTCGCTGATCACGATCTGGAAGTCGCAGCGAAGATGATTTCAGAAGAACTTGAATTCAAAGATAATTTGAAAGCATCGGCTGAATACAGACTCCATCTTGCCAGAGTATGGTCTTATCGGTTGCTGAAGGCGGTGATTGGCAATGAAGATTAAAGTATATATCAACGATCAATGGCGAACCTTCGATGTCGAACCCAGCGAATATCTTCTCGATACTTTGAGGCGTTACGACTATCTCTCGGTTAGAAGAGGCTGCGACACGACCAGTTGTGGCGTCTGTACAGTATTGCTTGATGGAAAACCGGTGCCCTCGTGCTCCGTTCTTGCAGTTTC
Organism: Candidatus Izemoplasmatales bacterium; assembly: GCA_028702245.1. Lineage (GTDB taxonomy): Bacteria > Bacillota_I > Bacilli_A > Izemoplasmatales > Hujiaoplasmataceae > JAAYZB01. Next base: position 9,943 of record JAQVPE010000018.1, on the reverse strand, counting down.
TGTCGACAACAAAGCAGTTACAACCGTTGAAGGAATCAAAAAAGAAGCTGAAAAGATCAGTCATTATTTTGGTCTCGAGGGTGCCGATCAATGCGGTTTCTGCAATCCGGCTTTGGCGCTGACGGTTTATGCGATGAAGCAGGAGTTTGACAATCTTTCCGATCATGAGATCCGCGAGTATCTGATCGGCAATCTTTGCCGTTGCAGCGGTTATATAGCCCAAGAAAAGGCCGTCAGAAAATATTTGGAGGACAAATCATGAAAGCTGTCAACGTCTTAACCCCTTCCATTGACGGCAAAGGTTTGATGATGGGTAAGAAGGGTTATACCGATGATCTTGCCGAAAAAGATTCACTCATAATTAAAGTTCTAAGAAGTCCATATCCGTTTGCGAGAATCAAGAAAATCGACGTCTTTAAAGCTTTGGAACTTGTCGGTGTCGAAACTATCATCACCCATCACGACGTGCCCAGGGTACCTTTCACTAGGGCCGGCCAAGGATATCCGGAACCTTCTCCCCATGACAAGTTTGTGCTTGACGAGTATGTCCGCTATATCGGCGATGAGGTCTGTGTTGTCGCAGCGATTTCCGAAGCAATCTGTGATGAAGCCATTAAGTTGATTGAAGTCGAATACGAAGTCTTAAAGCCAATCCTTGATTTTGAAGAGGCGCTTGATAACCCCAATATCATCCATCCCGAAGCAAAAATCCACGAGATGTTTCCTATCGGATTTGCTCCAAAGAGGAACTTGGCAGCTTCTTACAAGATGGAAGTTGGAGATGTTGAAAGTACTCTGAAAAAAGCCGATGTGGTTGTCAAAGATACGTTTTATACGCAAGCCCAAGCCCATACAATGCTCGAGCCGCACACAGTCAACGCGAGGATCGATTATCAAAACCGGCTGATCATCTACAGTTCGACCCAGACGCCTTTTCACGTCAGAAGAATCATTTCCCAGGCGTTGGGGATCCCTTTGGCTGAAATCCGCGTTATCAAGCCTAGAGTCGGCGGCGGTTTCGGTGGCAAGCAGGCGATTCACGGCGAGATGTTTTGTGCGCTTGTAACTTACAGGACTGGTAAACCCTCGAAGATCGTCTTCAGCCGAACTGAAGTTTTTGAAGCGACCTATTCACGCCACCCCATGAAAATCGAAATGGCGATCGGAGCGATGAATGATGGAAGAATTACTGCCATCGATTGCCATGTCTTGTCGGATACTGGTGCTTACGGCGAACACGCTTTGACCGTTTTCATGGTTACAGGATCAAAAGTTTTGCCGCTTTACAACAAGGTTGACGCCGTCCGCTTCAGCGGTGAAGTCGTCTATACAAACCATACTCCAGCCGGAGCTTTTCGCGGTTATGGAGCGATCCAAGGAAACTTTGCCTTGGAATCGATCATCGATATCCTCGCCCGCAAACTCAAATTTGATCCGATAAAACTGCGTGAACTGAACATGATGAAGGAAAAAGAGACTTCACCAATCTTTGCGATTATGGGTGAGGGCACGGAAGGCACGGCAATGACGATGGATACATGCAAACTGGATTTCTGTGTAAAAAGAGGCAAAGAACTGATTGGCTGGGAGCGCAAATATCCCCGTTATGATGAGACGCCAACATCCATCAAGGCTGTTGGAATGGCGATTGCCATGCAAGGCAGCGGAATCCCCTATATCGACATGGGCGCGGCAACCATCAAACTCAATGACGGCGGCTTTTTCAATCTTCTTGTCGGAGCTACCGAAATCGGTCAGGGAAGCGATACGATTCTGACCCAGATTGCCGCCGAAGAACTTGAAGTGACCGTCGACAAGGTTATCGTTTATTCTTCAGATACCGATTTGACGCCATTCGATGTTGGCGCCTACGCCTCTAGCACCACTTTTGTCTCGGGTAATGCTGTTTTGGACGCCGCTAGGAAACTGAAACAAAAGATGGTACAAGAAGCTGCGAGGATCCTCGAATGCACTTCAAAAGATATCCTTTATGATGGTGAAAACTTCACTAATACAACTAATAACAAGTTAATTTCACTTGTTGATTTTGCCAATGAGATAACCTATTCCCGTGAACAAAAACAGCTTAGCGAAACCGGAAGTTATGTAGGTCATAAATCACCGCCACCATTCATGGCGGGTTTTGTCGATCTTGAAATCGACAAGGAAACATTCAACATCAAGATTCTCGATTATGTCAGCGTTGTCGACTGCGGGACCACGATCAACCCGAAACTTGCGCAAGGGCAGGTCGAGGGCGCTATCGTTCAAGGGCTGGGGATGGCTTTGTGGGAAGAAGTAAAATACTCTTCATCCGGAAAACTTATCTCGAACAGCCTTCTGAACTATCAAATTCCAACTCGTCTTGATATCAACAACCTGACGACCGAGTTCGCCGAAAGTTATGAAGAATCAGGACCGTTTGGCGCAAAGTCGGTTGGTGAAGTCGGTATCGACACGCCACCGGCAGCGGTTGCGAATGCAGTTTTTAACGCCATCGGCATCAGAATTACCTCGCTACCAATCACTCCAGAAAAAATATTTAGGGCAAGCCAAGAAAGGAAGAATACACATGAACAAGAGTAAATTAGAACGTTTGAGCATCATTCTCGTCTTTGGATCTATTTGGGGAATCATCGAAGCTACACTTGGGTATGTTTTACACCTGTTGCCCGCACTGATTGCCGGCAGCGTCATGTTTCCGATCGTTGTCTTTATCTTGCTCAGGGCGAGGAGGGGCGATCTTAAAAGGGCCGTTCTGCTTTTTGTCGGTTTAGTGGCCGCCGTAATCAAAGGAGCCAATTTAGTAATGCCGGCTGCGACAATCTTCAAAACGATCAATCCGATGGTGTCGATTCTCTTCGAAACGCTGATTGTCTTTTTGCTGATACCCCTGATTGAAAACGAAAAGATTGGAATCAAGGTCGCTTCATTGCCGCTTGCGGGCATTGTCTGGCGCGGGCTTTATCTCCTTTACATGGGCGGCCAGTTCTTCCTGAATGGATTCCTCGCTGCCCACTTGTCAAGTTTCGACGCTGCCGTGGAGTTTCTTGTGGTTGGCGGACTTATCGACGGTCTTATTGCCTTGATCGCTCTTGCGCTCGACCGATTGCTGCGAGGTTTTACTGTGAAATTGCGTTGGCAAAGACTTTGGCTTGGCATACCAGCTTTTGTGCTGGCGGTAGTTCTAACGTTGATTTTATAAGAGCTATTATCTGAGGGTAGGTGGTCGATATGGATGATTTTTATGATAGGTTCGCCGATCTAAGGCGTCGGGGAGTTCCAATTGTACTAGTGACCGCTGTCGCCAAAGAAGGAGCGGGACCGGTTGATGTCGGCAAAAAAATGGCAGTCACGCTGACTCGTGGCAGTTTCGGTACTGTCGGCGGTGGGGCAATCGAGCACTATGCAATCAAAAAGGCATGCGAATTATTGAAAACGAGAGGAAACCTGCTTGAGAGTTATTATCTCAAAGAGGGTGAAGTGGCTATCGACGCCAAAAGCCTGCCGATGGCATGCGGTGGCAAAGTGACCTTGTTCTACGAGTATTCAGGGCCGAAAGAACATGTGTTTCTCTTTGGCGCCGGGCATGTCGCTTTAGCTCTTTCAAGGGTGCTCAAGACCCTTGATTTCTTCATCGAAGTCATCGACGACCGTAAGGAAGTTCTCGACGGCTTCTTGTATGCCGATGCCAAACACAACGTTCCTTTTGTCGACTTTGTTTCGCAAGGTCATATTGGCCAAGATGCGATGATCGTCGTCGCCACACCTTCGCACAAGGATGATTACCATGTATTGAATAAGATCATTGAACTTAAGATCGAGCCGAAGTACTTCGGGATGCTTTGTTCACCCGAGAAGTTGAAAGACTATCTCCAGAAGACTAAGGATATCCATCCCGGCCCGATCGACCTCAGCCATTTCTATTCGCCGATCGGTCTCGATACCGGCGGCAATACTCCCGAGGAGATTGCCATTTCGATCGCTTCGGAAATGCTGGCGATTGCCAATGATAAAAAAGGCCACCGCCATATGCGGGAGGTGCATTATGGTCAAGATCCTTACTGGAAAAATTAACTCAATGAAAACTCAAAGAATGCTTGATCTTTACAAGCGAGATCGTCGAGGCGATGGATTCATCTCAATCAAGCATTTGATCAAAGACAAGGTCCATTCGTATGAGGCGATGCGTCTTTCAACGGGTGAAAGACTACCTTTTATCATCCGGGATGAGTTTGTTTATCAAGAGTTTTCCATCAGTTGCCAGATTGGGCCATACTTGTTCAATCAAGCTACAATCGACAAAGTGACTGAAGCAATCAGCATCATGGTCAATGACAAGATTTCGCCGATTTATCTTGATGAAATCGGTCTTTTGGAACTTGAAGGAAAATGTTTTGACCATATACTGAGAAAGATGGTTGCCTCAAAGCTGGACCTTGTTCTCTCAATGCGGGTAAGTTTGGTCGAAGCCATTATCAATAAATATCAAATCGATGAATATGAAATCATTCATAAAGAAGGCGAAACTGATGATCGATAAAGCGATCGTTAACGGAAAAGTATATCTTGATTCTAATTTCGTGAACGCCAATGTTTACATTGACAATGGCAAGATTCACGCAATCAGCCATGAGCTTTTCCCGGCAAACGAACTGATCGACGCAACTGGACTCCATGTGATTCCGGGAATCATCGATCCCCACGTCCATTTTGATCTCGATCTTGGGTTACACCGTTCCATCGATGACTTTGAAAACGGCAGCATGATCGCCGCTTTGGGCGGCGTGACGACTATCATCGATTTTCTGGATCCCGTTGCCAATGAGTTCGATCTCGAGAAAGCCTACCGAAAACGGCTTTTTGAAGCCGAAGACAGCCGGATCGACTACAAGTTCCATGCGACGATCAAGAATCCAAGCGGCGATTTGGAGGCTTTTGTCCAGAAGATGCTGTCTCTTGGGATGAATTCCTTGAAGTGCTTCACAACGTATTCCGATTCTAACCGGATGACGAGCGACTACCACATTGTCGAATTGCTTAAATTATCGCAAAAATACAAGTTCCTTCTAATGGTCCACGCTGAAAACGAAGTTGACATCGACCAAGATCCCAGCCACACTTTCCGCGATTTATCGAGCAGTCGACCAAGCAAGGCCGAAATCAACAAAGTGAGGCAGTTGGCTAGCTATCTTCGCCAATTCGGCGGCTATCTCTATGTGGTCCATACTTCTTCTGGAGAAACGATCGAGACAATCAAAGAAACATATCCGGAACTCATCAACAAGCATTTATTCTTTGAGAGTTGCCCGCAGTATTTTTTGTTCAATGACCAGAAATTGAAAGAGGATGACGGGTATCTATACACCTTCACTCCGCCCTTGAGAAGCGAGCGCGAGCGGATCATGCTCCAGGAGAACATAGACTACATCCAAACGATTGGCACCGACCACTGCGCCTTCAAAGCTGAAAGTAAAAACAAAGAGTATTTGAATGAGATTCCTCAAGGAATCGGTTCGATCGAGCACTCATTCGACATGATGTATCAGATGTTCAATGAGAAAATCATCGACAAGATGACAAAAAATGTCGCCTTGCTTCATTTTCTTGACCATAAGAAGGGAAAAATTAAAGTCGGTTATGACGCTGATTTGTTTTTTTACAGCCTCGAAAAGGGAAAGGTTGAGAGCGATCATTCATTGAGCGGTTATTCAATCTATATGGGCTTGCCGAAATCGGGGAAAGTCGTTTCCACAATGGTTCGGGGGGAGTTTGTTGTCAGGGATGAAGTATTCGAACCCCATCTCGGGATTTATCAGAAGGCGGGTGAAGTCGACTGAAAACCATCATCAACGCTAGAATCTATGATTATGAGACATATATCGAGTCCGGATATTTGAGTTTTGATAGTAAGATCATCAAGATTGGTCCAATGGTGGAATATGTCGACAACTTAGAAGAAAAAATCGATGCGCATGGGATGTTTTTGTTGCCGTCTTTCGTCTCAGGACACACCCATCTTTATTCGCAGTTTGCCAGAGGGTTGAGTCTTCCTTATGATCCCAAGGATTTCCAAGAAATACTCGATCAGCTTTGGTGGCGGCTTGACCGCGAACTTGATAACGAAACCACCTATTATAGCGCTCTGTCAAGCGGGATCGAGCATTTGCAGGCAGGCGTCACAACCTTGATCGACCACCACGCAAGCGGCAAAACGATCAAAGGATCGCTTGACGCCATCAAGCAGGCTCTTAACGGCGATATCGGTATGCGGGCTGTACTTTGTTTTGAAACGAGCGACCGGTTCCAAGTCCATGAATGCATAGCTGAGAATCTAAATATCATCCAAGCCGAACACAGTCCATTTCTTTCGGGTTTGTTCGGCCTTCATGCTTCGCTCAGCCTGAGCGATGAGACTTTGGCGAAAGTCAAAAACGTCTTGGGAGAGGTTCCGATCCATATCCATGTCGGAGAAAGCTCGCTAGATCAGGAGGATTCGTATCGAAAATACGGGATGTCTGTCATCAAAAGACTTGATCGTTTTGGCTTGCTGAACGAAGATTCTTTGCTTGTTCACTGTGTCCATGTGGATGATGAAGAACTTGAGATTATCAAGAAGCGAAAAGCAATCATTGCCATTAATCCCTCATCCAACCTTAACAACAGCGTTGGCCTCCCAAATTACGAACGCATCAAGAAATACGATATTCCCGTGATTTTGGGCAATGACGGTTTGGATCAGGGCATGGCCCAAGAATATCGAAATCTCCTTTTCACTCAGCACTTGGCGCAAGCGTCGCCTTCGGCTTTCTCCCTTTTGGATTTGAAAGCTGTGATCGAGGATACTTATGCCTATGCTTCAAGAAGACTAAACATCAAACTGGGCAGACTTAAAAACGGCTTTGAGGCCGACTTCTTACTACATCCCTATCTCGCTCCTACTCCAGTTGATCAAGGAAACGCGTTGGGACATCTCGTTTATGGGTTGTTCAGCAAATTCAAGCCGGAGCACGTGTTTGTTGGAGGAGTACAATTGATAAATGATTACAGACTTAAGAAAGGGCTTGAAGAGCTGTTTCTCAAGGCGGCTCCGATCGCCCGCAAACTCTGGAATAGACTTTGAAGGAGGACAAAATGAGACTTGAAACCAGTTTTGACGGACTCACGTTCTCAAACCCGCTCATGCCGGCTGCCGGGCCTTTGAACGGCGACTACGAAAAACTTGTGTTTTTGCTTAAAGAGGGTTTGGGAGGAATCGTCACCAAGACCATTTCGACCTCGCTGCCCCAAATACCCAAACCCTGCATCTATGGAGATCGGGATTTTGTGATGAACAGCGAACTATGGAGTGAGCATCCTCTCAGAAAGTGGACAGACGAGTTCTTGCCAAAATTCAAGGAAATAAACGATAAACCCCTGATTGTCTCGGTCGGCTATTCCGAGGCCGACATGGAAGTGTTGATCCCGAAACTCGATCGGTTCGCCGACGCTTTTGAGGTTTCGACGCACTATGTCGGGACTAATCTCGATATCATATCCCGGATTGTCGAGACGATCAGAAAACATACAAAAAAACCGCTGTATCTGAAAATAAGCCCGCATATTCCCAACCCCGAGGCGTTTGCGAAAACCGTGCATGAAGCCGGGGCAAACGGCATCGTGGCGATCAACTCGCTAGGACCCACCATGAAGATCGATCCCTTGAAGCGGCAGATCGTTTACGGAAACGCCGCCGGTTACGTGTGGACAAGCGGGCCTTCGATCAAGCCGATCGCGCTTGCGACCGTCTACAAGATCAAAAAAGCGGTTCCCGAAATGACCATCATCGGTGTCGGCGGCATCAAATCCGCCGATGACGTGATCGAGTTTCTTTTGGCGGGAGCGAGTGCTGTTCAAATGTTGTCGGCCGCATTGCTCCGCGGGAAAGATCTTTACCGGAAAATCATCGCCGATTTGCCCGGAGCGCTTGACAAGTATGGCTTCAAGGATGTCCAAGAAGTCATCGAGACCACTCTGATCAATCCGACGAGGTACGAGCTTGAAGCACCCGTCGTCAATTTCGACACTTGTACCAAATGTCGTTTGTGTGAGCGGATTTGCCCGTATTTTGCCATCTCGTTCACAAACAAGATAATCGTCGATCCCGACAAGTGTTTTTCCTGTGGCCTTTGTGTAGCCAAGTGTCCGGTAGGAGCTCTTTACTTTTCTGCTTTTGAGGAGGGCCTTTAATGGATATTGACAAAACGATCACCCGTGTTGACGGTCCGGATAAGATTGGAGGATTTGCGGAATATGTCGCCGACATCAAGATCGATGGCGTACTTCATGCCAAAACTCTGCGGTCAAAGATCGCTAAGGGGAGTTTTCATATCGACAAGGTCCCGGAACTTCCGAGCGGCTATTATATCGTCGATTTCAAAGATGTTACCGGTAAGAATGTTGTTAAGATCATCTATGACGATCAAGTCGTTTTTCCCGTTCAAAAGGTCAAATACATTGGCCAACCGATCCTTTTGGTCGTCGGAGCAGACAAGAAAATCGTCTCGGATCTGATTGAAAAGATTCAAGTTTCCTATACCGAAGAAGAACCGCGGTTCACCTGGGATGAGAGTGTCATCCACTATCATTATCAAAAAGGCGACCCACAAACCGCATTTAAAAACGCGAAACAAATCATCGAGTATACCTATGAAACCGGTTATCAGGAACAAGCATATCTCGAACCTCAGGGTTTCGTCGGCGAATACGATAACGGCAGAATCGTGTTGCACGGTTCGATCCAGTGCCCCTATTACGTCAAAAACGCGGTCGTCATGGCTCTTGGAATAGGCGAGGACAATGTCCGAGTGATCCAAGCAACCGTCGGTGGGGCTTTTGGCGGCAAGGAGGAGTACCCTTCGCTCATCGCCTGTCAGTTGGCAGTTGCCGTAAACAAGATCAAGAAGCCGATTCGGCTGATCTTTGAGCGCGAGGAAGACATCAGCGTCACGACAAAAAGGCACCCCGCCAAGATCAAACTTGAAGGGGCGATCGGCCCTAGCAATTATTTGCTTGGCATAAGAGCGCATGTCGGTATCGACGCCGGCGCCGACATCGGATTATCCGGGGTCGTGTTGTCGCGGGCGATGATCGCCGCTTCCGGCGTCTATTCCATTATGAATCTCGATGTTTCGGGAGACGTTTATCTGACCAACACGGTTCCAAACGGCGCTTTTCGCGGTTTTGGTGCTCCGCAAATGTTTTTTGCGATCGAGATGTTCATGGAGCACCTAGCCCAGGATCTCGGTCTTGATCCCCTTAAGTTTCGCCAAGATCATCTTGCCAAACAAAATGATCTAACTTCAACTTCAGGAGTCTACCGTGATCCGATCTTGTTGCCGGAGATGATCGAGATGGCTATGACAATGTCTGATTACAAGAACAAAGCCGAAAAATACCTAAAAGAAGACACCAATAAAGGCATTGGCATGAGTATCTTTCTTCACGGTTGCGGTTTTACCGGCGGCGGTGAAGCGGAAACCATCAAAGCCAAAGTCAGACTCAAAAAAGACAAAGAAGATATGGTCCATATTTTGATCGCTGCCGTTGACATGGGACAAGGAGCCCGGACAGCTTTTCGGAAACTAGTGGCTTCAGTAATGGAAATGCCGATCGAAAATGTGATCTATGATTTGCCTGATACCGATTTTGTGCCTGATTCGGGGCCGACCGTAGCCTCACGGACGATGATGATCGTCGGTGGCCTTTGCGCAAGGGCCGCCAAACGCTTGAAAGAGAATTTTGCCTATGGCAGCGAGCAAATCATCGAAGAAGATTACGTCCAACCCGAATACATCAAATGGGACGAGAAATCAATGCAGGGAGACACCTATCCGGCTTACTCGTTCGGTGTTGTCGTCGTCGAGGCTGAAATCGATCCCAGGACTTATTCGGTGACCCTCAA
>JAQVPE010000216.1 GCA_028702245.1 Candidatus Izemoplasmatales bacterium | reverse complement strand
GACTTCGGGATGCATGTGCAAATAGCGGCGGTTGGTGATCATCTCTTTTTCAAGTGGCTGAAGTTCAGTTAGTTTGACCATCATAATTTGACCTCTCAAGGGTAGATGTAGTTTACTTTGGCTTTAAGCCTTAATGTATGGCTAATAATTGTATCTTTCAGTTTTCGGTAATAGGTTTTGTCTTGATAATGGAAGATATTGAGATATTCCTGATATAAATCTGGATAATGGTTCTTAATCAAGCGCAAGATCCTGAGACGATTTTGCGGATTCGAAAGATTGAATGAATCGAACATGAAGTAGTCGACCGCGTCTTTCAATTGGTCGACGAGACCAATCACGTCCGTTAAGTAAGGAAAAATCGGGGCGATGAAGACATACGTATTCAAGTTGGCCGCTTTCAGTTCCTTAAGGGCTTTGATCCTGGCTGATGGAAGTGTTGCCCCAGGTTCAAACAACTTCGCTTCGCGATCGGAAAGCGCGATGCTGAAACCAATTTCAACCGACTTCATCTTTTTGAACAAATCAAGATCACGCAAGACTAGATCCGATTTTGTCAATATTTGAATCTTGAGATCGCTTTCGTGGATCGCTTCCATGATTTTTCTGGTCGAACCGATTTCCCTCTCACACGGCTGATACGCATCACAAGCCGAGGAGAAGATCAGTTGTTTGCTGCCGGTATTCTTGGGGATATCTAGATTTGGATACTCTCTGATCTCAACGTAATTGCCCCAAGCCTCATAATCAGAGCGTCCGGGAACCATGTAATTGGCATAGCAGTACAGACAACCATGCTCGCAACCGCCATAAGGATTGCAGGCAAGACTGCTGTTAAGTTTGCTTTTGGTCAGGAAATGTTTGGCTTTGACATAAGTTCTTTCGATCATTTTCGTTTATTATCGGCTCTTGGCAAAAAGCGGAAAGATATGAAGAAACCGGCTCCGAGCACCAAAAACCCCCAGACCATGGACCAGGGATTGGCTTGGATAAAGCCAACGAAGTTGTCGACGACGGGCAATTGCTCCGAATGCGTCAACCCAGTCGCCGGATCGCGGATCTCAAAGAAGATGCCAATGGCGGACGCCATGACAAAACCAAGAATAGCACCGTATGATTCCACCGGAAACTTACCCAATAGATGCCCCAAGAGTTTGCTGAAGAGGATGATTCCCGCCCCAATTCCAAGGGCGAAGGGGATGAGGACAAACAAGTTATAGCCAACAACCGAAAAATCGAGGATATTCCCAATGACGTTGGTCACGATCACCGTATAAAAACCAAGCATCATCAACAAAGCCGACCCGGAGATTCCTGGAACGATCATCGTCATCGAGGCGATAGCCCCAAGCAGAAAAATCAGGAAGAAACTTCCGGCACTGATTGTAAAATCCGCTCGTGAGGTGGGAGACAAAAACTTGTCAAGAATAACCAAAGTCAAGACAAGAACAAAAGCAATCACAAAAGTAATAAAAGCCGCTTTGGTCTTGCCCTTTCCGGAAATCTTGTCAAGCAAAGCGGGAATCCCGCCTAAAATCAAACCGATAAAAAGCATCAGGACAACAAGCGAGTTCTTGTCGATCAAGAACCCGAGCAGCCAGGCAAGTCCGACAACCGAGATCACTGCACCCAAAAAAATTGGAATCAGCAGTTTCATGCTCTTTCTAAATTCTTTGAAGATATTCCCAATTGCATTCAGCAGTTTATCATATACGCCAAGATAGACGGCGATGGTTCCGCCGCTTACACCGGGGATGATGAAGGCTAAGCCAATCAAAAAACCTTTGAGAACCAAAATCAGAAATGTCATGCTCCACCTCAAGATACTTTGTCTCCGAGCAAATCGTACATGATTGCTTCTTTGATCTTCACATTGACGATATCGCCGATTATCTGCTTGTCTACCGACTGAAACACAATATAGCCATCCGTGTCATCGGGAGCGAAGGCATAACTCCGCCCATAATAGAATCCGGAATCTTCATCATATGCTTCGATGATGGTCTCTTGAACCGATCCAATCATCTGACGTAATCTGGTTCTGGAAATCTGCTTTTGCGCGCTCATGATCTTGTCCAGACGGTCGTTTTTAATCTTTTCTTCGACTTGATCGGGATAGTTGTAGGCAACGGTGTCTTCTTCTTTCGAGTAGGCGAACGCACCCAATCTATCGAAGTTAAATTCTTTTATGAAGTCAATTAGTAATTGAAAATCGGCATCGGTCTCACCGGGGAAACCGACAATTACAGTCGTTCTTATGACCGCCTCAGGAATCAAACTTCTAATCTTCTCAATCAGTTTCTTGATTAACTTATCGTCGCCCCTCCGGTTCATCCTTTTGAGGATGCGGGGAACAATATGCTGGATCGGAATATCAAAGTAAGATGCCACCAGGGGATTAGTCTTGATTTCTTCGATCAACTCGTCGGCGATTTCTTCAGGATAAAGATAGAGCAAGCGAATCTTCCAGACGCCTTTGATTTTACTAAGTTCCTTGATCAAAGTCACAAGCGAGATCCCATCATGGAAATCACTGCCGTAGCGCGAGGTGTCCTGACTGATCAGATTCAGTTCCTTGG
>JAQVPE010000215.1 GCA_028702245.1 Candidatus Izemoplasmatales bacterium | reverse complement strand
TCGACATCTTTTAGGGGATCGATTCTTGATATGATTTTGTTTTGGTCAAGGTGTTTGGGTAGCGGCAACTGCAACAATATTCCATGAACATCGGAATCGTTGTTAAGATTATTAATCAACTCGATAACCTCGTTGGATTCAATGGTCTCTTGTTTGCGGATCACCGTGCTTTTTATGCCTGCTTTTTGACAGGCTTTTTCTTTTCCGGAAACATATGTTTCGCTTGCTGGATCATTGCCAATCAAGATTACGACCAAATGCGGAGCTGTTCCGTGCTCTTCTTTCAGTTGATCAACTTTGATCTTGACGTTTTTTCTGACTTCTAGCGCCAAGGCCTTTCCGTCCATCACTATCGCCATTTCATTCACCGGTCTTGGAGTAGAGATACTGATCGACGATCTCTCCGTAATAAACGGTATGGTTGGCTTTTGTGGCTGAATAATAGCGTTCCTTAACGGTTTGGGGAACCACGCTTTGGTCAAGCGTTTGTTTATAAATCACTTTACACTCATAATGCAAATCGGCTTCGCCGATAATCGGAGTGTCAATCTTTCGTCCTTTAATAGCGGTGAGTCCAAGTTCTTTAAACTTGTCGTGATCCCGCAATGATTTCGATCCACAAAATTGGATTTCTTTTTTCATTTCCGTTTTTAAAGGAACGCTGACGGTGAACTCGCCCGATCCTTCGATCAAATCATAAGTTGCCCGACAATCTCTGACTAAAACCAAAAACAGCGGCTTTCCCCAAATAACCATGATGCCGCCCCAACCGATTATCATTGTATTGATCTTGTTTTGATATTTGGTATTTAAAAATACCCCAGGACCTATTTTTTCCAATACTGCCCCGGAATAATCAAAGACCCCAATTTCTTTGTACATGGAATCACTCTCCTTCATGTCCAATTATACCATAGCCAAAGCGAGGGGAGAAGAATTTCTAAAACGGTAATGAGGCTGGTGATACAAAATATTTATGGCAATTGGCAATAAGCCGGGATTTTTGTGATAAAATGGTATAAACCATAAAATGAGGTGTCACAGATGGATATTGGAATCATTGGACTCGGTTTAATGGGCGGATCACTCGCTTATGCTCTTAAAGATAAACATCGCATCTACGCGTATGATACCAATAAGGACAGCCTTGATTTTGCTCTTGCAAGCGGCATGATTGATCAGGTTTGTTCTTCGATATCTTTGTTGTTCAAAAAAACTAATATCTATTTCGTCTGTCTTTATCCTTCGGCAATCATCCAATTTTGTCGCGAGAACTGTCCTTTGTTCCCAAAAGGATCGGTGTTGATCGATATTTCTGGTGTAAAAGAATCTTTGGTCGAAGACCTAGCCGGTTATCTCAATGATCATATCGATTTTGTTTTCACCCATCCCCTTGCCGGAAGCGAAAGAAGTGGAGTAGAATACGCTTCGCCGACTCTTTTCCGCAATCATAACCTAATTATCACGCCTACCGAGAAAAACAAAAAGGAAAACTTGGAGTTGGTTTCTCGGCTTGGAGAAGATGCCGGTTTTGACAATATATCTTTTATGTCTTTGAAAGAACACGACGAATTGATTGCTTTCACTTCCCAATTGATGCATGTCGTGTCGTTGGCTTTGATGGACGCCTCCCCAAAGCGGGCTGATATCGGTTCGTTTATTGGCGATTCTTTTCGAGATTTGACTCGGATAGCCATGATAAATGAAAACCTTTGGTATGAGCTTTTTATCAAAAACGATCAATTCTTGATTCAGAAAATAGATGATTTAGTCTTGTCTTTGAACAAATACAAAGAGGCAATCAGAAACCATGATGAATCTGAACTTAAAAAAATGATGCAGTCTGCCAAGGCCACTCGCCAAGCGATTGAACGGGGGCTGAAAGAGTGAATGTGATCATCTATCCGCGTTCATTAAGCGGTTCAATAAATGTTCCTTCTTCAAAAAGCCAAACACACCGGGCTGTCATCGCTGCCGCTTTGGCAAAAGGCAAAAGCACGATATCAAACATCAATTACAGTGATGATATTTTGGCCACAATCGGAGCAATGGAAAAAATCGGGGCGAAATTCATCAAAAATCCCGGTCAACTGATCGTGAACGGTTCCGGAAAGGTCGCAATCGATGACGACAATTTCGTTGAATGCAACGAATCCGGGTCAACGCTTCGTTTCGTCACCCCTCTTTTTGCCCTAAGCAAACAAAAAATCGTCTTTACCGGAAAAAAATCTTTATTTCAAAGGCCGATGGGGGTATACGAAGATATCTTCAAGCAAATGAATCTTCAGTATCAAAAAAACGAGGATTCATTGATTGTATCGGGCGAATTGTTACCGGGAAGATATGAAATACCCGGAAACATCAGCAGCCAGTTCATCTCAGGATTGATGTTTTCCCTTCCGCTTCTCAAAGAGGATTCCGAACTCGTCATCCTTGAGCCTTATGAATCTAAGGGTTATGTGGACATGACTATCGACGTTCTTGGATTAGCCGGAATATCGGTGGAAGCAACCAAAAACGGTTATTATGTTAAAGGCAATCAAAGCTATAAACCCATCAACATCAAAATCGAAGGCGATT
>JAQVPE010000214.1 GCA_028702245.1 Candidatus Izemoplasmatales bacterium | reverse complement strand
CGAGGGCGATCGACTGCCCAGCCCCGACTTTTAAGGAGAAATCGGTGAGGACCTGTTCGCCAACGTGGTACTTGAAACTGACGTTTTGAAACTCGACATCACCCTTGAGCGGCTCAAAGTTTTCTAACTTATAATCAAACAAAGTCCCGTATTTCTCGACGACCGCCTCGGTATCGCTGATATCAGGCTTGGTCTCGATCAAGGAGACGATCCGCTCGGCCGATGCCTGAGCTTGTTGGAATTGGGCATAGATCGAGACGATGTTGTTTACCGGATCGAAGAACTGCCAGACATAACTTGAAAACAAATAAAGCGTGCCAACCGAGATCGCATCGAGCAAGACCATGCGGCCGCCCTGATAGTAGACGAGGGCGATGCCGATCGCAATCAGGAAGATGACGGTCGGAAAATAGAGTCCGTGGAACATGGCCGCCCGAATCGACTGCCTCCGCATATCGGAGGTCAAATTGTCAAAGTCGCCGAAGTTGGCATCTTCGAGCACCAATGTCTTTGTTGTGATCGCTCCCGTCAGTCCTTCATTGAAGGCGCCGGTGATCTTGGAATTGACTTTCCGGATCGACCGGTATGATTTAAGGATATGTCGCCTGAAATAAGAACTGACCAAAATCAAAAGCGGCACGATTGCGATCGCGACGAGCGCCAACTGCCATTTGAGGATAAACATGAAGATCACCAAAAACACCATCAAAATAATGCTCCAGGAAAGATCGACGATGCCCCAGGAAAGAATATCGGACAGATTCCTTGAATCGGAAGTCATCCGCGCCATGATCCAGCCGGTACGAGTCCGATCGTAATAGGAAAACGGCAACTCCTGCAAATGCCGGAAAGCCTTTTTGCGGATGTTGAAGGCGAGTTCGACCTGAACTTTTCCCGCAAAGATAATAAAGAGATACACCATGATCGCCTGGATGATCATGAACATGACATAGAAGCCAATGAACAACTTCAGTTTGCTCATGTCGGGATCGATAACGCCGATATTTGGCGTAATGATATCGTCGATCGCAAATTTGGCGATGTAGGGATAGATGATATCGGTCACGGCCAACACGCCGATCGCGAGGATCCCGAGGATAACATATTTTTTAAGAGGTTTCATGAAGCCGAATATTTTTTTCCAGACTTTCATGTCGAGTTTCATCGACGAAAAATTTTCCTCTTCGAAATCAAATTCGCTCATCGTTCTCACCTCCTTCGACCTGGAAGTCGATCCGGGATTGGATATCCCAAATCGAACGGTACAGGCCAGCTTTTTTGATGAGCTCATCATGGGATCCGGATTCGGCGATCCGGCCATGATCAAGAACAAAGATCCGATCCGCCTCTTTGGCGGTCGTAATCCGGTGGGTAATGATAAAGACTGTCGACTGTTTCCACTCCCGCTTCAAAGCGTTGCGGATCTGGATGTCGGTCTCGGTGTCGACAGCTGACAAACTGTCGTCAAAAATCAAGATCGGTTTTGGCTTGAGAAGCATCCGCGCTATCGCGACCCGCTGTTTCTGGCCACCTGAAAGCGTGACTCCCCGCTCGCCGACCAATGTCTCATAGCCTTTTTCAAAATGGACGATATCATCATGGACATGGGCGATCTTGGCAACTTCCTGAACCCGGCTGATGTCTTCTTGATTGCGGTCGACGATGCCGA
The DNA here is from genome assembly GCA_028702245.1 of Candidatus Izemoplasmatales bacterium. Classification (GTDB taxonomy): domain Bacteria; phylum Bacillota_I; class Bacilli_A; order Izemoplasmatales; family Hujiaoplasmataceae; genus JAAYZB01. The sequence goes on along the minus strand of JAQVPE010000214.1, from coordinate 945 downwards.
TGTTCTCAGCCACCGTTTTCGAGAATAGGAACGGTTCCTGAAGGATGATGCCGACGTTTTGCCTTAAATAGTGTTTTTCGATATCACCCAGAAGGACACCGTCGATGTAGATGGATCCCTCCTGGTAATCAAGCAATCTGACCAAGAGTTTCATCAAAGTCGACTTGCCACTGCCGGTTTTTCCGATAATGGCTACCGTTTCGCCTTTCTTGACCGCAAAACTGATGTTCTCGAGCTGGTGATAGGTCGAATCGGAGAATTTGAACGAGACTCCCTCAAACTTGACGTCGCCATGGATTTCAGGGGTCAACGTCCCGTTGTCGTTATGATACTCATCTTCGCGCTGGAGGATGTCATCGAGCCTGGAAACGGCAACTGTCGCCTTGGAGAAGTCGCCTACCAGACGGCCGAGCTGACGCATCGGCCAGATGATGTTTCCCGCATACGCCAGAAACGCCGTGTAGACACCAATCGTGATGTCGCCCCTAACGGTATAGACGATCCCGGTAACAGCGATCAGACAGAACTGGGCAAAGCAGATAAAATCGGTTGCCGACCAGAATAAAGCCGCCTTTTTTGCCAGTAAAAAATCCGAGTCGGTGAATTTTCGATTTAAGCCTTCAAATTTTTCGATTTCGTATTTTTCGTTGGCGAAGGCCTTGACCACCCGAGCGCCGCTGACATTTTCTTGGACATGGGTCGTCATCTTCCCTTCGTTATGCTCAATGACTTCAAAGAGTTTCTTGACTTTGCGAAAATAGATTGTTGCGACAACGAGCAGAATCGGCGAGATGATCAGCGAGATCGCCATCAGTGTGATATTCAATTTCGACATTTGCCAAATCGAGAGTCCCACTAGAAGCAAAAGCCTTAACACCTCAACGATTTAATCGCTGACGAAGCGCTTGTAAGCCTCGACATCAGTCGTCACCCGCTGGATGATAT